>CAZMML010000084.1:0-9646 GCA_964567335.1 uncultured Nannocystis sp.
CTCGCCGCCGCGCCGCCGCCTCCGCGCCGCCCTCGCCGCCGCCGCCGCCGCCCTCGCGGGCGCCCTCGTCGCCTGGTTCGCCTGGCCGGAGGTGGCCCCCGCGTGCGCCCTGCCGACCCCCGCCTGGGGGAGCGCGGCGCGCGAGGCGCTCGCCCTCGCCTTCACCCGCGAGGGCGCCCCCCTCGTCGCCGACCACGCCGCCACGCGGCTCGACGCCTACTCCGCCGAGCTCCGCGCCGAGGCCGAGGCCGCGTGCGGGGAGGCCGACCGACGCGCGCTCGCGTGCCTCGCGCGCCGCGCTCGCGACCTCGACCTCCTCGCCGCCGCCCTCGACGAGGCCGGCCCGAGCCTCACCGAGCGCGCCCTCGGGGTCGTCGAGTCGCTCCCCTCGCCCCTCGCCTGCCGCAAGGGCGCCGGCCTCTCCAACAGCCGCGATGCGCAGGCCCCCGGCGACCGCGAGGCCGCGCAGCTCAGCGACCAGGCCCGGATCCACGAGCTCCGCGGACAGTACGACGCCGCCGCGACCGCGGCCCGTCGCGCCCTCGAGCTCGCGACCCGCGCGAGGAGCGATGTCCTGGTCGTCGAGGCGCGCGCGACCCTCGCCCGCACGGCCCTCGCCAGCGGCGACGACGAACGCGGCGCCGCCGCGCTGCTCGACGTCCTCGACCTCGCCGAGGGTCGCCGCGACGACGAGCTCGCCGCCGACCTGTGGTTCGTCCTGGCCCGCCGCGCCCTCGCCGTCGAGGACTTCCCGCAGGGCGTCCTCGCCGCGCGCAGGGCCCTCGCGGCCGCGGTCCGCCTCGGCGACGAGCCCGCCCGCGGCGCGGCCGAGCTCCTCCTCGGCGAGCTCCTCTTCCGCCAGCCCGACCTCTCCCGCGCCGAGGCGACGCTGCGGACCGCCCTCACCCGGCTCGACGCGCGGCCCCTCGCCCGCGCCCGGGCGCTCCTGATGCTCGCCCGGGTCCTCGGCGCGCAGGCCCAACACCGCGAGGCCGACGCGCTCGCGCGGCAGGGCCTGAGCCTCGCCCGCGAGATCCCGCGCGCCCCGGACGTCGGCCTCGGGCTCGAGGTGCTCGCCGAGCTGTCCGAACAGCAAGGTCAGACGAGCGAGGCGCGCGCCCGGCTGCAGGACGCGCTCGCCGAGCACCTCAGCCGCCCGGGACGGAGCGCCGACGCCGCGCGCGTCCACCTCGAGCTCGCGCGCCTCTCGGAGCACGCGGGCGACCTCGCGGACGCCCTCGCCCACGCGCAGGCGGTGGTCGACCTCGACCGCGCCGCACCCGGGGCGATCCCCGACGCCGCCTTGCAGCGGGCCCACAACCGGCTGCGACCGGCGCTCAGGGGCAGCGGGGCGCTGTGAAGCTGCCCTCGAGGTCGACCTGATTCTCGGTGAAGAAGTTCTCCACGTGGCAGAGCCGGCCGACCACCTGCTGGTCGTCGATCGAGATCAGCTCGAAGGTCGCCGAGAACGAGCCCCCGCCGAAGGAGCACTCGCCGCCGCCCTGATCGGCGCCGGTCTCGATGGCCGAGCCGAAGACGTCGGGCCCGAGCAGGTGGTAGAGCCCGGGCGCCTGGAACTCCGGCGGGATCATGATCGACACCTCCCAGTTCGGCCCGCACGAGATCACCTTGCTCGGATCGTCGCAGGTGTTGCCCTGGCTCGAGAGGCGCACGAAGACCGTGTCCGGATGCGGCCGACCCCCGCCGGTCGTCGACCCGGAGGTCGGGTTCGGGTCGGGCGGGACCTGGGCCTGGGTGAAGGCCATCGTCTTGGCGACGATCGGCGTCGCCGGCCCCTCGCACGCGACCGGCGGCGGCGGCGGCGGCGGATCTTCGGTCGAGTTGCTCGTCGAGCCGGTCACCGAGGTGCCGACCGACGTGGCGCTCGTCGTCGACGTGGTCATCTCCGTCGTCACCGTCGTCGAACCGGTCGTCGTGGTCGTCACGGTCCCCGCGCTCACCGAGGTCCCCGACGACGACGATGACGTCGCCGACGACATTCCTTCCGTGCCACCGCCGTCGCTGCTCGAGGCGTCGGTTCCAGAACCCTCGGTCTCGGAGTCGCCGGGGACGACCTTGAGCTCGCACGCGAGCGCGCCGAAGACGAGGAGAGGGAGGCAAGAGAGGCGAACAAAGGACATGCGCCCCGTCCTAGCATGACCCGTGCCAACGCCAGGCAAGCGCGTGCAGGCGCCTCCCGCGGCCCTCGCCTGACGTCCGCGCCCGGCCCCGCGACATCGGCGTCACGGCGCCTGCATCTCGAAGCGCAGCTCGCCCCCGCCGGCCAGCGCTGAGTGCGCGATCCAAGGGTTGTCGAGCGGCTCGCCTGCCCACGTCAGGGCCACAGGCGTCGCATCGTCGGCGGTCACCGGCGCGACGATCCGCAGCTCCCCGCCTGGGAGGTCGAGCGTCGCCTCGCTGAAGATCGGGCTCCCGAGCAGGTAGGTCTCGGTCCCCGCGATCGGGAACACCCCGAGCGACGCGAACACCAACCACGCGCTCATCGTCCCCCCGTCGTCGTTGCCGGGCAGCCCCGCCGGGCCCGCGCCGTAGCGCTCGCGCAGCACCCAGCGCGACCACTTCGCGCTGCCCGCGTGGTCCCCCAGCGCGCTGAAGATGAAGGGCGCGTGGATGTCGGGCTCGTTGCCCTGCCAGTAGTACTTCTGCGGCATCACCCCGACCGCCTCCGCCGCCGAGTCGACGAAGAACTTGTCCAGCCGGTCCAGCGCCGCCGCGGGTCCGCCCATCGCCTCCGCCAGGCCCGTGAGGTCGTGCGGCGCGTACCAGGCGTACTGCAGCGCGTCCCCCTCGGCGTAGAAGTCCTGCCACACCAGCGGGTCGACCCCCTGCACGAAGCTCCCGTCGGCGTAGCGCCCGATCAACAGCTCGCTCGCCGGGTCCCACACGCCCTTCCAGTTTCCGGCGCGGACGCGGAACATCGCCGCGTCCTCCGCCTCACCCAGCGCGTCCGCCAGCGCCGCCAGCGCGAAGTCGTTGTACGCCGACTCGAGCGTCCACGAGGCCGAGCCGCCGCCCGCCTCGATCGGCACGTAGCCCTTCTCCATGTACTCCGCCACCCCCATCCGCCCCGGGTAGGGCGCCCCGGGCGGCACCGGCGTCATCGCCGTCGCCCGCATCGCCGCGTACGCCTCCGCCAGCCCGATCGCCTGCGGATCGATCCCCTTCACCACGCTGTCCGCGAACACGATCGTCGCGCTCTCGCCGTCCATCCCTCCCGTGTAGCCGGTGCCCAGCGGCCAGCGCGGCATGTACCCGCCGTCCTTGGCCATCCGCGTCAGCGAGCGCAGCATCTCCTCCTGGATCTCCGGGTAGAGCAGCGTCAGCAGCGGGTGCAGCGTGCGGAACGTGTCCCACAGCGAGAAGTCCGTGTAGTAGGGCCCCGGGCTCGTGTGCACCGCCCCGTCGAGCCCGACGTAGGACCCGTCGACGTCGCTCGCCAGCGTCGGCATCAGCAGCGTGTGGTAGAGCGCCGTGTAGAAGCTCTTGAAGTCCGCGGCCCGCTCGCCGCGGACCCGCGCCCGCGCGAGCTGCTCCTCCCACGCCGCCTCCGCCGCCGCCCGCGCCGCGTCGAAGTCGAGCGCCGCCGCCTCGGCCTCGAGGTTCATGGCCGCGTGCGCGGCGTCGACGAAGGAGAGCCCGACCGCCACCGTCACCGGCTCGCCCGGCGCGAAGCGGAGGTACGCCCCGCTCTCTGGCCCCTTCGCCGCCGTCGCGCCCTCCTCCGGCGCCCCGCCGGCCCAGGTCCCGAAGCCGACGGGCGGCCGCGAGGTCCGCAGCACGTAGTGGATCGTCACCCCGCCGAAGCGCTTCGAGTAGCCGCCGAGCACCTGATGGAAGCCGCGGACCTCGCCCGCCGGGTCGATCTCGATCAGCCCGTCCACCGGCTCCGTGTCCGAGAGCGTGTGGCCCAGGTCGATCAGCACCACCGGGTCCTCGCCGGCCGGGAAGGTGTAGCGGTGCAGGCCGACGCGCGCCGTCGCCGTCAGCTCGACCGCGATCCCGTCCGCCAGCGTCGCCGCGTAGTAGCCCGGGCTCGCCTGCTCGCTCGCCTTGTCGAAGGCCCGCCGGTAGCCCGCCGTCTCCGTCTTCTCCGCCGAGAAGCCGAGCGTCGGCATCAGCCGTACGTGCCCATAGTCGACGATCCCTGTGCCGTGCATCCGCGTCTGCGAGAAGCCCTGCACCTCCGCGTCGTCGTAGTGATAGCCCGCGCAGTGCGCGAAGCCCAGCGCGACCCCTCCGGCCAGGGTCGTGTCCGGCCCCGGCCGCGCCAGGCCGAAGGGCACCTGCGGCCCCGGGAACCCGCTCCCGACCCCGTAGCCGATCCCCCCCGTGCCGACGAAGGGGTCGACGTGCTGGATCAGCGGCTCGGACGCCGGCGCGCCCGGCAGCTCCTGCTCTCCGGGACCTGTCGTCGGGGCCATCGTGCTCCCGCCAGACCCACCGGATGAGCTCGACCCACCGGGCTCGTCGCTCGTCCAGTTCGGGACCTTCTCGGGCGTCGGCGGGCAGGCGGTGAGCAAGAAGAGGAGGATCGCGAGGGGGGGGCGTCTCACCGCGCCAGTGTAGCGCGTCCAAAAGCCGCCGCGCCCTCGCCCCTCCCCCGACGGCCCATCGCGCTCCAGCCCGCGTGGGTCCCCTTCGCAGCCGAACCACGCCCGCGTCGTGTCCCCTCGGCGACCCGCGGCCCGCGGGCACGAGCCGGCTCACCGCCGCCGCCTCCTCGCCGGCTCACGCCACGGCCTGGTCCCTCTTCAGGGCGAACCTGCGACCCGCGTCGAGGTCGCGGCTCACCGCGCCGGGGTGGCCCGTCCGCCCCCCACCGCACCTTCGCCCGACCCCGCGGGTCCGCCTCCACGCCCCCGCGTCATCCGCCAGCGGAGCCCCGACTCGAGCAGCAGAAGCAGCGCCACCAGCAGCACGAGCGGCCGCCACTGCGGGTGCCTCGCGGCCGCCAGCACGCGATCTCCGTCCACCTCTCCGCCGCCGATCTCCTGCTGGCGCGTGTCGCTCTCGAGCGGGTCGACCTGCACCGCGAAGCGGATCGGCGGCTCGCCCTCGCCGCGCTCGACCGTGTAGTGCCCCGGCGTGAAGGTCTCGCGCAAGATCGTCTGCCCCGCCCCGTCGGGCACCGTCGTCACCCCTTCGCCGCCCGGCAGGAGCGCCGTCGCGGGCGCCTCGCCGGGCACGCTCCGCGGCTCCCCGACCCGCTGCACCGCGCCCTCCGCTCCCTGCTGGCTCGCGTCCAGGTACGCCACGACCCGCTCGACCAGCGGCACGAAGCCTGGCCGCAGCGGGATGTCCGACCAGTCCCGATCGATCGACGTCGTCAACAGCGCCACCCGCCCGCGCCCCTGCGCCCGGGTCAGCAGCGCGGGCGCCCCGCTCGTGAAGCTCAGCGCCACCTCCGCCCCGCGGGTCGCGTCCGGCTCGAGCAAGAAGAGCCGCCGCGTCCGCGCCCCGAGCAGCCCCAGGTCCTCGCCGACCCCGCGCAGCGCCGGGTGGGCCAGGTTCGCCGGCGCCAGCGCCTCCGTGCGGTTCTCCGTCCGCCCGGGCGCCGTCCCGACGACCAGCGCCTCGCGCAGCCGCAGCGGCAAGATCGTCCCCAGCCGATCGTTGTAGGCCGCCGCGTCGACCCGCTCGCCGACCGTCACCAGCAGCCCGAGCCCCTCCTCCACCCGTCGCACCAGCGCCGCCGCCGCGTCCGGCGCTGGCGCCCGCACGTTCGCCAGCACCACCACGTCGATCCCCGCCAGCGGCCGCGCCTCCCGCAGGCGCGCCTCGAGCTGGTCCGGCGCCAGGCCGTGGACCCGCAGCCGCCGGCTCCCGCCCGCCGCCAGCGCCGTCGCCAGGAAGAAGACCTCGTCGTGCGCCCGCATCTCGCTCGGGTCGCCGTTGACCAGCACCAGGTCGAGCTCGTCCTCCGCCGCCAGCCAGAAGTGCCGCGCCTCGTCGCCTGGCAGCGGGTCCGCCGCCTCCTCGACGATCGCCAGCGCCGCCGCCGCCGGCCCCGACTCCGTCAGCGTGTGGGTGAACTCGACCGGCGCCTCGCCGCCCAGGGGCACCTGCGCGTCCGCCCGCGCGACCTCCTCACCGCCCAGCGAGAGCGCCACCGTCACCCGCCGCAGGTCCTCGCGCCCCGCCTCCGCGCGCCCGTGGCGTCGCACCACGCCCGCGATCCGCACCGCCCGCGGGTCGATGTCCCGCGCCGGCTCCCACGTCGCCGCGTCGAGGGACAGGTGCTCCGGGACATCCTCGGGCGTCGTCCGGGTCCCGAGCGCCGGCACCGGGAGCAGCGCGATCCCCGGCGCCGCCGCCTCGGGCAGCCCCGCGAGCCCGCGCGCCGTTCGATCGCCGATCGCGTACACCACCCGATCGCGCCCCCCCTCGCTCGCCCGCAGCAGCGCCGCCGCCGCCGGCAGCGCGCTGGACAGCGGCCACGCCCCCGCCCGCGGTGCGCCCGCGGCGACCCACTCCTCGAGCGCCTCGCGCACCCGCCCGAGGTCGGCCGACACCTCCACCCGCGGCCCGCCCGGGTCGCTCGTCACCAGCCCCACGCGGCTCCCCGGCGGCATCGCCTCGAGCAGCGCCGCCGCCGCGTCGAGCGCCCCTTCAAGCTCCCGCCCGGGCCCGACCCGCAGCCCCATGCTCAGCGAGCCGTCGACGAGCAGCACCGCGTCGTGCGGCGTCCCGAGCACCGCCACCTGCGCCTGCCCCTCACGGACCGGGCGCGCCAGCGCCAGCGCCAGCCCTGCCAGCGCCAGCAGCCGCAGCGCCAGCAGCAGCCGGTCGCGCACCCGCCTGCGGGTCGTCACCACCTCCTCGCCGGCCCGCAGGAAGCGGAGCCCCGCGAACGCGATCCGCCGCGGCTCCTCGCGCCCGCGCAGGTGCGCCAGCAGGGGGAGCGCCAGCCCGAGCAGCCCGAGCAGCAAGAAGGGCGCCAGCAGGCTCACCGCCGCCACCTCCCACGAGCGCCTTCCGATGTCCGCGACGCCCAGCGCCCCGCGCGGACGAGCCGCCAGAGGCACTCGCCTGCGCCCCGCGCCAGCAGCCTTGAACCGACCTTCGTCGCGCTCACGCCACCTCCGCCGCGGGCCCGCCCGCCAGCGCCCGCAAGAGGCCGAGGAAGGGCCCTGTCGTCGGCTGATCCGTCACCGCCCGCTGGAGCGCGATCCCTCGCGCCGCGCACCCCTCGCTCAGCGCCGCGAGGTGCCGCGACACCCGCGCCCGGTAGGCCGCCCGCAGCCCCGCCCCTTGCCCCTCGATCGGCGGCCGTCCCTCGCGCAGGTCCTCGAAGCGCAGCAGCTCTCGCCCCGTCCACGGGAACTCGAGCTCGTCGCGGTGCAGCACCTGAAGCAGCAGCGCCGCGTACCCGCGGCCGACCAGCGCCGCCAGCTCGTCGAGCCACGCCGTCTCCCCGCGCGAGAGGCCCTCCTCCTCCGACCGGTGCTCCTCCGCGCAGGGGTCGAGGAAGTCTGACACCAGCACCAGCAGCGCCCGCCGCGGCAGCTGCGGCGTCACCGCCGCCAGCAGCCGCGGCCACGAGCACGTCCCCGCCGGCGCCTCTGCCAGCGCCCGCGCCGCCGCCACCACGCGCCGCGCCCCGCCTTGCGGCCGCAGGAGCTGCATCTGCAGCTCCCCTCCCGCCGCCCGCGCGAGCCCGACGCGATCGCCCTGGCGCGCCGCCAGCCCGCCCAGCGCCGCCGCCAGCGCCGCCGCGTAGCTCGCCTTGCGCGCCGGACCTGTCCCATACGCCATCCCGCCCGATCCGTCGACCAGCAGCACCAGCGACGCCACGTCCTCCGCGTCGTGCTGGCGCAGCACCAGCCGGTCGCTCCGCCCCGCCGCGCGCCAGTCGAGGCGCCGCAGGTCATCTCCGGGCACGTACGCGCGGTGCCCGCGGAACTCGTCGCCGAGCCCCGCCCGCGCGGCCGCGTGACGCCCCGCGCGCCCGCCCCACACCGGCCGCGCGACCCGCAGCGCCCGCCCGCGCAGCAGCTCGCGCAGCTCCGGCGGCATCAAGGCCGCCAGCGCGCTCTGCATGTCTGGCTCGAAGGACATCTCACGCCCGCACCCCCGCCAGGGCCTGTTCGACCAGCTCGTCCGCCGCGACCCCGCGGCTCTCGGCCACGAAGCTGCGGACCAGCCGGTGCGCCAGCACCGCCGGCGCCAGCGCCCGCACGTCCTCGATCGTCGCCGCCGGCCGCCCCGCCAGCCCCGCCTGGGCCTGCGCCGCGGCCACCAGCTGCTGCCCCGCCCGCGGCCCGGCCCCCCACTGGAGCAGCTCGCGCAGCCCCTTGGGGCAGCTCGGCTCGTCCGGCCGCGTCGCCCGCAGCAACGCCACCACGTGGGCGACCACGCTCGCCGGCACCGGGATCCGCCGCACCAGCGCCTGGAACGCCGCCAGCTCCGCCGGCGCCAGCGCCGGCGTCAGCTCCGCCGGCGGCTCCAGCCCGAGCGCCACGATCGCCCGCTCCTCGTCCTCGCTCGGGTAGCGGACCGCGATCTGCAGCATGAAGCGATCGAGCTGCGCCTCGGGCAGCGGGTAGGTCCCCTCCTGCTCGATCGGGTTCTGCGTCGCCAGCACGTGGAAGGGCAGCGGCAGCGGGTGCGTCCGCCCGCCCGCGCTCACCCGGGCCTCCTGCATCGCCTGCAGCAGCGCCGCCTGCGTCTTCGGCGGCGTCCGGTTGATCTCGTCCGCCAGCAGCAGGTTGCAGAACACCGGGCCCGGCACGAAGCGGAAGCTCCGCCGCCCGCTCGCGGGGTCCTCCTCCAGCACCTCCGAGCCCGTGATGTCCGCCGGCATCAAGTCCGGCGTGAATTGCACCCGAGAGAACTGCAGGCCCGTCGCCTGCGCCAGGCTGCTCACCAGCAGCGTCTTCGCCAGCCCCGGCACGCCGACGAAGAGCGCGTGCCCTCCGGCGAAGAGAGTCACCAGCAGGAGATCGACGACCCGCTGCTGCCCGACGATCCGGCGGCGGATCTGCGCCACCAGGCGATCACGACACGACGCCAACGCCTGCAGGGCCTGGCGGTCGCTGGACGAAGAAAGAGGCTCGGACACGAGGTCGCGGAGTATAGCCCCTCCCCCCGCCCCGACGCTCGTCCCTGTGGCCCGGCGCAGTCGCCGCCCGCGCCCCCGCGCGCCCACCCGGGTTCTCGACCGATCGCGACCCTCCGCGGATCGGTGCAGCCACACGCCTCCCGGCGGACCCGCGGCCGCCAGGACGCCTCACCACGCGCCTCGCAACACCCTGAGCCGCACCATGCACCGCCCCCCAACAGGCCCCGTCCCAACGCCGCCCCCCGCGAAATGCGATCGGCTCGCACACGGGGCGTGGCCGCGGCACGTGCTCGACGCTGGTCGTGGCTCGGACCTGGCCGATGCATCCTCGTGCCGCTCCCACGCCATCGATGATCCCTCCTGAGCGACCGCTCGATCCATCTCGGCCGGCACACGCGAGAGCAGGGCCGGGGAGGAATGGTGCCGCTCCATCGCGATCCGTTCTGAGCGCTGCTCGACGCATCGGAGCGGCGACAAGCGGGGCCCGCGGCGATGCGCCCCACGGGCGCGGCGGCGGCGGCGAACATGGGACACAGCGGGGGGCCCCATGCCTCGCGCGCAGAC
>CAZMML010000085.1:0-9633 GCA_964567335.1 uncultured Nannocystis sp.
CGATGATGAAGGGTTTTCCGGTCAACTGCGTGAGTGGCTGAAAACCCTTCGCAAGAAGAACGCCTCCGTCATTTTCGCTACCCAATCATTGGCTGACATCGATGGCTCCGCGATCGCGCCGGCCATTATCGAGAGCTGTCCGACGCGCATTTTGTTACCGAACGACCGCGCCATCGAGCCACAAATCACGGCAATCTATCGACGCTTTGGGCTTAACGACCGGCAGATCGAGATCCTGGCGCGCGCAACGCCGAAGCGCGACTACTACTGTCAGTCGCGCCGAGGCAATCGCCTGTTCGAGCTCGGTCTCGGCGAGGTTGCCCTGGCTTTCACGGCCGCTTCCTCCAAAGCTGACCAGGCCCTTATCGAACAGGTCCTTGCTGAACATGGCCGTGAGGACTTTGTGTGCGGCTGGCTCAAGGCGTGCGACATCTCCTGGGCGACGTCCATCCTGCCCCACCCCCGCGGCGACCCCGGGGGCCCCGCCCGCGGCGGCAGCCACAGCCGCCGAAGCAGCGCCGGCCCCGGCCCCGGACGCGCCGGCCCCGGGCGACGCCGCCGTCATCGCCGAGCTCCGCGAGGTCTCCGGGCCTGCGGGCGTCCGCACCCCGGATCTCCCCGAAGGCGCCTTCCTGGGCAAGGGCGCCAAGCTCCGCGCGGGCCAGCGCGTGATCGTCCCCCGCGGCACCCTCGCCGAGATCGTCCTCGACGACGGCGGCACCCTCCGGATCAACGAGGAGAGCGCGCTCGTCCTCCCCGCCGGCAAGCGCAGCATCACCCTCGAGGGCGGCGAGCTGGTCGCCCTCATCACCAGCGGCCAGGCCCCGCTCGACATCACCGCCGCCGGCGACACCTTCACCGTCAAGGCCGGCGAGGCGCGCGTCCTCAGCCAGGGCGGCGCCCAGCGCTACGCCGTCGTCTACGGCGCGGCCACCGTGCAGAGCGGCGGCAAGTCGGTCGACCTCGGCCCTGGCGCCACCCTCGACACACCGATCGTCGAGTCGCGCCCCGTCGAGCCGGTGATCAGCCTCCGCCCCCTCGAAGAGACCGCCTGGGCCCGCGCCTTCGACGTCGCCGCCCAGATGGCCGACGCCGTGCCGATGGGCGTCGGCAGCCTCACCGCCCGCCGCGCCGGCGAGAGCGCCGAGCGCTACTCGCTGCGCCTCGTCGACCACAAGGTGAACGTCACGATCTCCGGCCGCATCGCCCGCACCGAGATCGAGCAGACCTTCTACAACGAGGCCCCGCTGGTCCTCGAGGGCACCTACCGCTTCCCGCTCCCCGCCGACGCCTCGATCTCCGGCCTCTCGCTCCTCGTCGGCAACCAGTGGATGGAGGCGGCGATGCTGGAGAAGGAGCGCGCCCGCCAGATCTTCAAGGAGATCGTCGACGCCACCGTCCCCCGCGACCCCGCCCTCCTCGAGTGGGAGCACGGCAACATCTTCAAGCTCAAGATCTTCCCGATCCCGGGCCGCGGCGAGCGCAAGATCCGGCTCAGCTACACCCAGGTCCTCCCGGTCGTCGGCGACACCCTGCGCTACCGCTATCCGATGAGCGGCGCGAGCACCGGCGCGACCGGCACCGAGATCGAGAACTTCGAGTTCACGATCGCGGTCGACAAGGCCGAGCTCCCCGCGACCGGCACGCTCGCCACGCCGATGGCTGAGCTCTCGCGGCGCGAGCTCGCCGACCGCGTCGAGCTCGGCACCCGAGCGCAGCGCTTCCGCCCCGTCCACGACCTCGGCGTCGACATCCCGATCCCGCCGGACGACCAGCGGATCCACACCGAGACCCACCTCGACCGCGACGGCCAGGCCTACTTCATGCTCGCCTTCCGGCCCGACCTGCAGCTCCCCGCCGTCGACCGTCCGCGCCACTACGCCTTCGTCCTCGACCGCTCGCACAGCGTCACGCCGGAGCTGTGGACGGTCGCCCGCAGCCTCGTGCAGTCGACCGCGGCGACCCTGCAGGCCGACGACCGGATCACCGTGCTCGCCTGCGACGCCGCCTGCGACACCGCCCCCGGCGGGCTCGCGCCGCCCTCCGAGACGCACCTCGCCGGCGTCGAGCGCTTCCTCGACGGCCAGCTCCTCGCCGGCGCCAGCGACGTCGGCGGCATGATGCGCTCGGCCGCCGAGGCGCTCGGCGGCGCCGACTCGGTCGACCCCCGCACCGGCGCCGAGCGCGTGATCGTCTACCTCGGCGACGGCAGCCCCAGCGCCGGCGCGCTCGCCCCCGACGAGCTCCTGCGCGAGCTCGAGCGTCCGCTCGCCGGCACCCGCGTGCAGGCGATCGCCCTCGGCGCCCGCTCCGACCTGCTCGTCCTCTCTGCGCTGACCAAGAAGACCGGCGGTGACCTCCTGCGAGCCGACGCCAAGGACGACCTCCGCGGCCTCGTCCGCGAGCTCCGCCTCCGGGCCGCGCTGCCGGTCGCCCGCGAGGTCAGCCTGACCCTGCCCGACGGCATGGTCTACACCCACCCCGACGCGATCTCGGCGGTGCGCCCGGGCGAGACGATCACCCTCGTGGGCAAGCTGAGCAAGCCGGTCCACGGCCCGCTGACCCTCCGCGCCACCGCGCCGGACGGCCGCCCCGTCCAGGACACGATCCAGGTCGACCTCGAGGCCGTCCCGGGGCCGCAGGCCTCGCGGCGCGCCCACCTCCCCCGCACCTGGGCGCGCGAGGAGATCGAGGCGCTGACCGCCAGCCGCGGCCACTCCGCCCGCGGCGAGATCATCGACCTCTCGCGCCAGTACACCGTGCTCTCCCGCTACACCGCGCTCCTCGTGCTCGAGAACGACGCGATGTACCGCGAGTTCAACGTCGTGCGTCAGGCCGGCCGCACGACCGGCTGGACCGGCAAGGTCGGCGAGGCCGCCCCGGTCACGGCCGGCAGCGCCGCCGCGTCGACCCCGGTCGCGACGCCCAAGCCGACCGCGCCGCCGGCCGAGCTCCCCGACCCCGCCGCGGCCGAGCCCACGACCCGCGCCGACGCGAAGGACGTCGGAGGCAGCCGCGAGCAGCAGGAGCGCGCCAAGGGCAAGGCGGACAGCCCGGACAACTTCGAGGGCGAGGCCGAGAAGAACCTCGAGGATCGGCGGAGCCGCGACGAGGCGGGTCCGGCGAAGGAGGAGGAGGCCTCGATCGACCTCGACGCCGAGGCCAAGCCGGCCGACAAGGCGAACCGTGCCGACGCGCCTCCCGCCGCCGAGCCGGCCAAGGCCAAGAAGGCGGCGCCCCGGTCCGAGAGCTCGGCCGGCGACATCGCCTACGACGACGTCGGCGGCGGCGGCGGCGGCCTCAGCCAGAGCGGCGGGTACGGCCGCGGCCGCCCCGCCTACCGTCCGCGGCCTGTCTGGAAGGTCAGCCCCGGCGGTCCGCCGACCCCCGGCACCCTCGCCCAGATCGAGAGCTACCGCCGGAGCGTCGACGCCGATCGCACCAGCCGCTCGGCCCACCGCAAGCTCGTGCAGGCGGCGATCCGCGCCGGCGCCCCCGACGCCTTCACCTACGCCCGCGCCTGGGCCGAGGCCGACCCCGACCACGCCCCCGCGCTGCTCGCCGTCGCCGACCTCCTGGCGGCCCGCTCCGACCCCGCGGCCCCGCGGGCCTACGGCTCGGCCGCGGAGATCAAGCCCTTCGACAAGCAGCTCCAGGGGCAGCTCGCCGACGCCTACGCCAACAAGGGCGACCTGGCCCGGAGCTGCGCCCACCGCCGCGCCCTCGTCAGCATCGACCCGGCCCGCGCGGACTTCCGGGTCCAGCTCGCGCGCTGCCTCGCGGGACAGGGCCGAACGGACATGGCCCGCGACGCGCTCGCCAGCTCGCGCGCCCGCTCGGCCGAGCTAAGCCGCGCGCTCCACGAGCTCGACCTCGGCGCCTTGCGCCCGCTCCCGCCGCCGATCCCCGGCCACGCGGACCTGCGCGCGACCCTCCGCTTCACCGGCCCCGGCGACGTCGACATCGCCGTCGTCGACCCGCGCGGCCGCCGGCTCTCGGCGCTCCGCCCCGACGACATCAAGGTCCTCGAGGCCCCCGGCAGCGAGACCCTCACCTACGGCGCCGTCCGCAAGTCGCTGGCGATCGAGGTCTCTCGCATCAGCGGGCAGGGCACCGTCACCGGGGAGCTCACGCTGCGCACCCCGACCGTGACGCGCACCTACCCCTTCACCCTCGACCAGGGCTCGCTCCGCCTCGCGACCGTCAGCTACCAGATGCAGTACGGCGGCTACAGCCCCTACTACGACGACCACGGCCTGTGAGCCGCAGAGGGCGCCCGCGCCTCGCTCAGGCGAGGCGCGGGAGGTCGAGCCCCCCGCCGAAGTGCTCGCGCAGCGTCCGCGCGAGCGCCTCGAGGTCTTCGCCCCACCACGCGCTCGGGCTCCGGATCCGCAGCGACGCGAGGCTGTAGGGATCGAGCGCCGTCATCGACGCGCCGAGCGCCGCGGCCACCTCGGCGCCGCCGATCAGCGCCCGCTCGATCCAGGCGCGCGTCACGCTCACCGTGATGGCGGGCAGGCCGGCCTCGCTGCCGAGTTCGACGCGGAGGATCCGCGGCCCGACGTCGAGGACCACCGCGACCCGCTCGTGGTGCTGGACGAAGCTCGCCCAGCCGGGCAGGCCCAGCGAGTCGGTGCGGTCGCACGGCAAGACCAGGGTCAGGCGCTTGAGCTGGGCGCTCAGCGGCGCCCCGTCGAGCCAGGCCGAGTCATCTTCGACGGCGGCCGAGCGGGTCCGCAGCGTCAGCGTGTGCAGCTCGGGGAAGAGCTCCCCGCTCGTCAGGCGCTCGATCCCCGGCGGAGGACAGCGCGGCACGTCGGCCGTCAGCTCGACCACGCGCGGTAGGGTCGCGCCTCGGGCGCAGAGCGCCTGCAAGGTCCGGCAGCTCAGGGTCAGGGCGCGGAGCGCGAGCAAGTGCGGGCCTGTGATCAGCTCGACGAGGTCGCTGCGGAGGTGCTCCACCGTCGCCCACGCCGGGTCGTCGAGCTTCTCGGCCGCCGCGGGCAGCGTCGTACACGACGCCGGGAAGCCGCGCCGGAACGACACCCCGAGCTCGACCGCGTCCGCCAGCGAGCCGAGCCAGCGCTCGAGGTTGCGGCGCAGCATGTCCGCCTCGACCTTCGGCGTCCGCGAGGCGCTCGCTCTCGCGCTCGCGAGCTGGCGCAGGATGAAGTCGCCGCGGAGGTCGCCCGCGTCGCGCAGGTGCTCCGCGTAGGCGCGGCGCGGCGCGTCGTCGTCCGGCGCGTCGTACACCGCCTGCAGCAGCGCGTCGGCGGCGCGCGAGCGCGGCGCGACCACCACGGGCCTGCGGGCCTGCAGCTCCGCGCGGATCGCCGCGTGGACGCGATCGAGCGCGTCCTGGGCCATGCGGAGCTCGTTGTCGAGGATGATCTGCGGAGCGTCGAGCTCGAGCAGGCGGCGGTGGCGGTTGGTGCGGTTAACGAGCCCCGCGAGGGCCTCGTCCTGCGGGTCCCGCCGCGTCCCGCGCCACGCCGGCGGGGTCACGGGCACGAGGTGGAGCAGCAGCCGATCGGCCTCCGGCCCGAGCGCGCGCGCGAGCGCATCCGCCCCGCGCCCGCCCTCGACCTCCTCGCGGACCACCCGCCCGTCGGCGCGGAGCGAGGCCTCGAAGCGGACCACCGCGAGCACCTCCTTCGACGGAAGGCCGAGCGCGGCCGCGAGCTTCGGGACGAGGCGGGGGTGGACCAGCGGCCCGGGCGACTCGACGTGCCCCCAGCGCTCGGCCCGCGCGCTGGAGGCGCCGCAGAGCACGCCGCAGCGGTCGCACACCTGACCCTCGCACGCGGCGCCCTCGAGCTTGCCGCACAGGCAGCGGAGGTCCTCGACCGGCCCGAAGATCCGCGCGCAGAAGATGCCATCGCGCTCCGGCTTCCCGGTCCGGCGGTTGATCGTCTCGGGGTTGCGCACGCGGCCGCTGCTGAGCTCCGGGAGCGCGGCCGAGGCGGCCAGGATCGCGCCTGGCTCATCGCTCAGGTACCACTCAGAGAGGCGCTCGCTCGCGATCGTCACGCGCGATACGCTACCAGACCTCCGGGTCGCGCGCGCTCTCGACCTGCGCGGCCAGCTCGGCGCCCTCGCGCGCGCCTGCCCGTGAGTTGTCCCCGCGAGTCCGCCGTGATCCGAACAGGAGCAAGGCGCCGCGAATTACGTACCGCACCCGGAGTCCACCTTGCAGCCGATCATCCTCGAAGAGTTCAACCTCCAGAACGCCGAACGCCGCCTCTGCAACGAGGCGCTCTCCTCTGCCGGCAACATCGTCGGCGCCGCCGCACTGCTCGGGATCACCCGCCACGCGCTCAAGCGCCGGATCATCAAGCTCCGGATCGAGTGGCCGCGCCGCGCTGGTCAGCACGAGGGCGCTCAGGCCCAGCCCCAGGCCGCCGCGGTGTGAGGCCGGCGTCGCCCTCGAGGCGCCGGCGCGTCGACGCCAGGCGCGCGAGGGCGCGGATGTGTGTTCTTTGATGCATGTCCGTAAAGACACCTAAATCCCGGCTCGCTCGGCGGAGCGAGCCGGCTGTCCCAGCGGCCGCGCTCGCGGTCGACCTCGGCTCTCGGGCCCGTGGGAGCGCGCTGGCCCGCGTCGGCGCCCTCGAGTATCCTGGCTCGAATGCGCGTCCGCGTGTCCACGTACTTGGCCTTCCTCGCGCCCCTCGTCGGCTGCGGTGACGCTGCGCAAGGGACCACCGAGCCCGGCACCACCGCCGCCGCGAGCACCGGTGGCAGCAGCACGAGCACGGGCGTCGAACCGACCGACACCAGCGCGGGCGTCACCGGGAGCAGCGGCAGCAGCACCGGCTTCACCTGCCCGCCGAACGCGCCGCCGGCCGCCCCGAAGGTGATCCAGCCCGGCGCGGGTCGCATCGACGTCTTCCCGGCCACGCTCAAGATCACCGGGACCGGCTTCGTCGACCCCGACGGGGACGGCTTCGGCGGGGTCGACGCCGAGATCTGGAGCTACAAGGACGGCGTCGTCGGCCAGCGCATGTGGCACGCGGAGCTCACGGGCGCCGGACCGCCGGCGATCACCCTCGCGGACGGGTCCTTCGACGGCGGTCCGCTCGAGGAGTGGGCCGACTACGGGATCCGCCTGCGCTACCACGACGACCAGGGCGAGTGCGGGATGGTCAGCCCGTGGAGCGAGGACCTGATCTTCCGCACCGACGACGGCAGCTCGATCCTCTTCGACCCCGCGGTCGTCCGCGACTTCTACCTCGACATCCCGCCCGCGAGCTGGAACGCGCTCCAGGCCCAGGCGATCCCGCCGGGCTGCGTCCCCTTCGACCGCGAGTACTACACCGGCACGCTCCGCTACGAGGACCAGGTCTTCCAGGGCGTCGGGATCAAGACCAAGGGCGGCTGCGGCTCCTCGCGCGACCTCAACGGGAAGGCGTCGTTCAAGGTCAACCTCGAGTGGGACGACCCGGCGGTCCCGGGCTGTCCGGCCTCGCGTCGCCTCCTCGGCGTCAACAGCTTCACCTTCAACAACGGCGTCCAGGACCAGTCCGCCAGCCACGAGCGCCTGGCCTACCCGCTCTACCGCGAGGTCTACCTCCCGGCGCCGCGCGCGGCCAGCGTCCGGATCTTCGTCAACGACCAGCTCTGGGGCCTCTACACCCACGTCGAGACGACCGACCGCCGCTTCCTCGCGCGTCACTTCCCCTCCAACGACGGCATGCTCTACGAGGGCACCTACTGGTGCGACCTCGACTCCGGCAACCTCCCGCCGACCGACGAGGACGACTCGAAGTGCCTGACGCGGGAGTTCAAGCCGGACCCCTGCAAGGCGCCGGACCCCGGCGCCGATCCGCTCGACTACTCGACCCTGCGGACGATGATCGAGCAGGTCGAGGCGCTCCCGCCCGGCGGCTTCTACCCCGCGATCACGGACATCTTCGAGTGGGACCGCTTCCTCACCACCTGGGCGCTCGAGTCCTACATCGCCCACTGGGACAACTACCACTTCAACATCAAGAACAACTACCGCGTCTACCACGACCCGACGACGCAGAAGTGGACGCTGATCTCGACCGGCGTCGATCAGACCTTCAAGCAGGACCAGGACCCCTGGGGCATCGACGGCGTCCTCGCCCGCCGCTGCCGCAACGAGCCGCCCTGCGAGGCCGCGTTCGCCGCCCGCCTCGCCGAGGTCCGCGACGCGCTCGCCGCCATGGACCTCACCGCAGAGGCCAACGCGATCTACCAGCAGCTCACGCCCTTCGTGCAGGAGGACCCGCGCAAGGAGTACGGGATGGGCGCCTTCATGAACGAGCACCAGCAGATCCTCGGCTTCATCCAGCAGCGTCCGCAGCGGATCACGCAGTACCTCACCGCGCACGGCTACTGACGCCGCGCGCTCAGTCCGGCCGCGGCGGGTTCTCGGCGACGATCTCCTCGTAGCGGCAGGGGCGCCCGTCGGGGGCGCGGAAGGTCCACTCGAAGCCCTCGCGCGCGAGGGTGTGGCGGCTGGCCCCGAGCGGGATCTTGCCGCGCCCGCCCGGGAGGTCGAGGACGTAGGTCGGCTGGCAGAGGCCCGAGACCTTCGCGCGCAGCTCGGCCGCGAGGTCGAGGCCCTCGTCGATCGTGGTGCGGAAGTGGGTCAGCCCGCGCGTCGTGTCGCAGTGGTGCAGGTAGTAGGGCTTGATCCCGAGGCCGTACACGAGCTCCTGGAAGAGCTCGGCGAGCGCCGTCGGGTCGTCGTTGACGCCGCGCAGCAGGACCGTCTGGTTGAGCAGCATGAAGCCGGCCTCGCGGAGGACCCGGGCCGCCTCGACGCAGGCCGGCGTGATCTCGCGGACGTGGTTGAACTGGGTCACGACCGCGACCATCAGGCGCCCGCGCAGCGCGGCGCTCAGCGAGGGCCGCACGCGCTGGGGCGCGACCACCGGGACGCGCGTGTGGACCCGGAGCATGCGCAGGTGCGGGGCCGCCTCGAGGCGCGCGCGCAGCCAGGCGAGCCGGTCGTCGGCCAGCACCAGCGGGTCGCCGCCGGTCAGGATCACCTCGCGCAGCTCGTCGTGCGCCGCGATGTACGCGAGCGCGGGCTCCAGCGCCGCCTCGTCGAAGCCGGCCTCGACCAGCGACTCCTTGCGGAAGCAGTGCCGGCAGTACACGGCGCACTGGTAGGTCGGGTAGAGCAGGGCGCGGTCGCGGTGGCGATGGGTCAGGCGCGGCACCGGGCTGTGCGCGCGGTCGCCGATCGGATCGTCCGACTCGCGCGGGTCCCACGTGAGCTCCTCGGCGCGCGGGATCACCTGCAGACGGATCGGGTCCTGCGGGTCGGACCAGTCGACCGCGCCGAGGTAGGGGCCCGGCGCTCGCATGAGGTAGGTGTCCGCGGTGGTCCGCGCGGCGGCCCGCTCGGTCGGGGCAAGCGGGAGCCGGTCCAGGTCTTCGCCGCGGCGCAGCGTCCACTCGCGAGGCGCGGGGCGGTCAGGCATCGGCGCGCAGGATGACGTCCGGACCCGGCACCGTCAAGGCCGCCGCGTCTCGGAGCGCTGCATCGAGCCGGGTCGATCGCGGAGTTCGCCTCTCAGGAGGGGCCAGGCTGCCGGGGCGCCGCGATGTTCGGTCCGGATGCGTCCTCCTTCGTCGGCCGCACCTCGGCCCTCAGAT
>CAZMML010000086.1:0-9629 GCA_964567335.1 uncultured Nannocystis sp.
ACAGCCTCAGCGCGCCGCTGACCCGCGCCGGCTCGGTCCTCGGGACGCCCGCCTACATGCCGCCGGAGCAGCTCCTCGGCGGCGCCACCGACACGCGCGCCGACATCTACGCCTTCTGCGTCGCGCTGTGGGAGGCGATCCACGGGGTGCGTCCCTTCAGCGGCTCGACCACGGCCGAGCTCGCCACGGCGATCGCCGGGCAGCGCCCGCGCGAGGCGCCCAAGCGGCGACCGCCGGGGTGGCTCCGGCGCGCCCTCCTGCGCGGGCTGGCCGCCGCGCCCGCCGAGCGCTGGCCGACCATGGACGCCCTGCTCGAGGCGCTCGAGTCCGGCGCGCGGAGGCGGCGGCTCCGCTTCGCCGCCGCGGCCGCCACCGCTGTCCTCGCCCTCGGCGGCGCCGCCGCCGGGGTCTACCGGCTCGAGCGCGGCCGCGTCGCCGCCGCCTGTCAGGCCCGCGGCGACGCGATCGCCGAGGTCTGGTCCGACCCCGAACGCGAGGCCGTCCGCGACGCCGCCCTCGCCACCGGACAGCCTCACGCCGCCGACACCTCGACGCGGCTCACCGCCCTGCTCGACCGCTACGCCTCGACCTGGTCGGAGGCGCAGGTCGACGTGTGCCGCCGCCGCGACCTCGCGAGCTCCTGGGACCCCGCCCTCGCCGGCCGCGCCGAGGCCTGCCTCGGCGAGCTCCGCTGGTCCCTCGAGGGCCTCGTCGCGGCCCTGCGCGAGGCCGACGCCGGGGTCGTCCTGCGCGCCGTCGAGGCCGCCTCGACGCTGCCCCCGGTCGCGCTCTGCCTCGACGAGGACCTGCTCCGCCGCCGCCCCACGCTCCCCGACGACCCCGCGCTCCGCGCCGAGGCCCAGGCCATCCGCCGCGAGCTCGAGCGCGCCCTCTCGCTCGGCTCCGCCGGCCGCTACGAGCCGGCGCTCGCCCTCGCCGAGGGCCTGCTCGACCGCGCCGAGGCGCTCGCGTGGCCCCCGCTGGTCGCGCGCGTCCGCTACGTCGCCGGGTCGCTCGCGGTGACGTTGCGCCGCGACCTCGACAAGACCGAGGCCCGGCTCGAGGACGCGACCTTCACCGCGCTCGCCGTCGGCGAGGACGGGCTCGCCGTCGGCGCGCTCGCCCGCCTCACCGAGCAGGTCGGCCAGCAACGTCTGAAGCCCGCGATCGCCGAGAAGTGGCTCCACCTCGCCCGCGCGCTGCTCCCCCGCCTCGGCGCCGAGCGACCGCTCGCCGAGGCCAACCTCGAGTGCACCGCGGGCCAGCTCCTGCGCCTGAAAGGCCAGCTCGACCTCGCCGGGGCCGCCTACCGCCGCTGCGCCCAGCTCCGGGAGGCCGTCCTCGGCGCCGAGCACCCCTCCACCGGGCTCGCGCTCGCCCGCCTCGGAGCGCTCGCCCAGTTCACCAACGACTTCGCGGGCTCGCGGCGGGACCTCGAGCGCGCGCTCGCGATCCTCGAGCCCGCGCTCGGCCCGGAGCACCCCTCGGTCGCGCGCCAGCTCAACGAGCTCGCCGGCGTCCTGGTCAACCTCGGGGAGCTGGACGCGGCCGAGCGCGCCGTCCGGCGGGCCCTGGCGATCGACGACCGCCCCGGAGGAAGCCAGCTCTCCGCGGCCCAGGACCTCTTCCGCCTCGGCACCGTGCTGCTCGGCCAGAGCCGCGTCGACGAGGCCGTCGCCGCGCTCGAGCGGGCGCTCAGCGCCTTCGTCGCCGCGGACAACGGCTCCCTGCCGATGCAGATCAGCACCCTCGAGCGCCTCGGCGAGGCCAACCTCCGCCGTCACGACCTCGACGCCGCGCTCAGCGCGGCGCTCCGCGGCGTCGAGCTCCTCGCCGCCCACAACCCCGCCGGGCCCGAGTACTGCGACTCGCTGATCCGGCTCGCCCGGGTCCGCCACGCCCGCGGCGAGCCCGAGGAGGCGCGCGCGCAGCTCGAGCGCGCGACCCAACTCGCCGCGGCGCTCGCCCCCGAGGACCGCGCCCTGCTGCTCGTCGACGCCGGCGAGGCCTGGCTCGAGCTCGGCCAGGAGGACCGCGCCAGCCAGCTCTTCGCCGGCGGCCGCGACGCCCTCGCCGAGGCCCCGGACGTCGACCCCCGGACCGAGTGCGCGCCGCTCGTCGCCCTCGCCGAACTCGCGCTCGCGCGCGGAGCCGCGGCCGAGGCCCTGCCCCTGCTCCGCCGCGCCGTCGAGCTCGGCGGCCTCCCCGGCTACCCGACCCACCTCGCCCGCGCCCGCTTCGCCCTCGCCCGCGCCCTCGCCCTCACCGGCGGCGACGCGACCGAGGCCCGCGCCCTCGCCGAAGAGGCCGCGGCGACCTACCGCGCCTACGGCCTCGCCGACGAGCTCGCGCGCGCGCAGGCGTGGCTCGCCGAACGCTGACGCTCCGACCCTCGCCGCCGCCGAGCCTCAGTCGTACGCGGCCTCGAGCGTGTAGGGCGCCCCCGCGGCGAGGAGCTCGACGTACTCCGTCGGCACCGGGAGGATCGGGAACACCTGGAGCGGGACGCCGTACTTGCGGCAGCCGTCGACCGGGTCGAGGAAGAAGCAGTCCTGCTCCACCGGCTGGGAGGACGCGATGTAGAACAGCTCGTCGCCCTTGCGATAGATGGTGCGGACCGCGTCCGGACGATCGGACCCGAACCCCTCGGCGCCGGTGCTAAATCGTGGACCGCCACAGCTCGGCTGTGCGGAGCAGCTCGAGAACGGACTCGGGAAGTCCTCCTCCGGGTGACACGTGAGGGGGGACCCATCCGCGACCCCGTAGACGAGGCCGACGTAGCGGTCCTCGAACATCGAGACGTGGACGCAGGGGAAGGTCGGCAACGCTCCGATGTCGGGGACCCGGCAGCCCTCCGGCTCTTGGTCGAGACAGTAGGGCTCGACGATCGCCGGCACGATCGCGCCGTCCTTGTCCCGGAGCACCCAGCGCGGACTCCCGCCGCCGACGGGGCCGTTCATCCCCTGCGAGTCGCTCGTCGAGCTGCTCCCCGCCTCTCCGCCGCTGCTCTCGGTCCCGCTCCCGCCGCCGGACTGGTTCTCGCACGCCAGCGCCGCGACGAGCACGAGGGAGAGGGCGCGGGCAGGGCCGCGAGACGCGTGCAGGGTGTCCATGAGAGCGACAGTAATGGAGACGCGACGAGGTGTCACCGGGGCAGGGACCCGCGCCGACAAGATTGCAGCGAAGCGACGCGCGACCGAGGCGCTCAGACCTCCGGCGCCGTCTCCTCCCCCCGCACGCGGATCTGACCCGAGAGCAGGCGCGGGAGCAGGAGGTCGCGCGTCCGGCGGAGCGCCCGCAGCTCCCGCTCCCCCGCCAGCAGCCGCTCCTCGAGCGGGCCGAAGAGCGCGCCCAGGCGGGCGAGCAGCGCGGGCGGCGGGATCAGCACCTCCGCCGCCCGCAGGTCCTGGCGCCGGATGTGCCCCAGCGTCGTCGCCTTGTCGGCGGCGATCGCCCGGAAGCGCGGCAGGTGGTGCGAGAGCCAGCCGTGGATCAGCCAGCGCGGGTGCGCCGACTCGACCTTGAAGAGGTGCTGGTTGAGCGCGCCCGGCCCGCCGGTCCACAGGTCGACCGTCAGGGTCCCCGACCACGAGAAGAGCAGGTCGCCGTCGTCGACCCGGTAGGCCGCCGGGACCTGCCCGACGCGCTCGGCGCCCTCGCTGCTTCCGGCGTGGAGCTGGGCGATCTTGATCGCCGGCAGCGCCTCCTGCCCCGCCAGCGCCGGGTAGTTCTGCAGCGGGAGCCCGTTGCGGAAGCTCGCCGCGACGTCGAGCGGCACCCGGCTCCATCCGCGCCGATCTCCTGGGTCCAGGAAGACGCGGCGAAAGATCGCCCGCATGGCCTCGCGGAGCGCGTCGGAGCGCGCCCGCCCGACGCAGACCTTGGCGTCGAAGAGCGCCAGCGCCGCCGCGATCTCCCGCTGCACGCGCAGCGGCGGGAGCGGCAGCCGCAGCCCGCGGAAGAACCCGAGGTTGATGTGCGGCACGCCCGAGGCCGCCCCGTTGGCGCGGATGTAGCTCTGCGTCGCCGGGGCCAGCAGCCAGTAGAAGACGTAGCGCGGACAGGCCCGCGCCGCGTCGCAGCGGAGGCGCATCTGGCTCTGCGACACCAGCCAGCGCGGGTGGTCGGCCGGCACCACCCCGACCTGACCCAGCGTGCCGCGCTGGGTCACGACCAGGTCGCCCGGCATCGCGAGGTGCTGCGCGAGCGCGTCGGCCTTCGCCTCGCGGACGAACACCAGGTCGCGGAGGTCCAGCGGCGAGCCGTCGCTGCGGAGGTTGGTCCCGCGGATCACCGGGACGCCCGCAGGCACGTAGTCGTCGCGCCCGAGCTCCGAGCCGAAGGGGCCGCCGACCACCCCGCCCGGCGCGGCGATCTCCGCGATCGTCGCCTCAATCCAGGCCAAGCGGCCCCTCGAGCGAGTCCAGCAGCTCGCGGATCTGGACGTCGAGGACCTGCCCGCGCTCGCTGAGCTCGCTCAGACGGGCGCGCAGCGCGGCGAGCTCGTCCGCGAAGGACATCCCTGACGGGCTCGCCTCCTCGGCCGCGCCGACGTAGCGGCCCGGCGCCAGCACGTGCCCGTGCGCGCGGACCTCCTCGGGCGCGACGGCGCGGCAGAAGCCGGGCACGTCCGCGTAGCCGCCCGCGTCGCCGCGGAAGGCGCGGACGGTCCCGCTGATCCGCGCGACCGCGTCGTCGTCGAGCTCGCGCTGGCTGCGGCTCACCATCCGCCCGAGGCCCCGCGCGTCGATGAAGAGGAGCTCGCGTCGTCGACGCTCGCGGGCGAAGAACCACACGCAGGCCGAGATCTGCGTCGAGTAGAAGAGCTGCGGCGGGAGCGCGACGACGCCGTCGACCAGCCCCGCCTCCACGATCTTGCGCCGGATCTCCCCCTCGCCGGACTGCTCCGAGGACAGCGAGCCGTTGGCGAGCACCACCCCGGCCCGCCCGCGCGGCGCGAGGTGATGGAGGATGTGCTGCACCCACGCGAAGTTCGCGCAGCTCGCCGGCGGCAGACCGAAGGCCCAGCGCGGATCGTCCGCGAGCCGCTCTGCCCCCCAGTCGCGGGCGTTGAAGGGCGGGTTGGCGAGGACGAAGTCGGCCCGCAGGTCCGGGTGGAGGTCGCGCGCGAACACGTCGGCGTGCTCGGGGCCGAGGTCCGCCGCGATCCCGCGGAGCGCGAGGTTCATCCGCGCCAGGCGCCACGTCGTCGGGTTCGACTCCTGCCCGAACACCGCGACGTCCCCGCGTCGCCCGCCGCGTCGCGCCACGAAGGCCTCCGACTGCACGAACATCCCGCCCGAGCCGCAGCAGGGGTCGTACACGCGCCCCTGGTGCGGCTCCAGCGCCTCCACCAGCAGGCGCACCACCCCGCGTGGCGTGTAGAACTGGCCGCCCTTGCGCCCCTCCGCGAGCGCGAACTCCCCGAGGAAGTACTCGTACACGCGGCCGAGGAGGTCCGTCGAGCCGCTCGCCCCCTCGCCCTCCCCGATCGTCCCGATCAGCGCGAAGAGGTCCGCGAGGCGGCGATCATCGAGCCCGCGGATCCGCGGCAACGCCCCCGCGAGCGCCGGGTTCTCCCGCTCGATGGCGACGACCGCCGCCGCCACCGCGTCCCCCAGGCCGGGCTCGCGGACGCGGGCGCAGAGCGCCTCCCAGCGCGCCTCCGGGGGGATCCACGCCGACCCACGCGCCCGGTGGCGCGCGGGCGCCTCCGACCCGCCGAGCTCCGCCCGCGCGGCGACGAAGCGGTCCGAGAGCGACTTGAGGGCGACGAGGCCGAGCACGACGTGCTTGTACTCCGCCGCGTCCATGTCGCTGCGGAGCTTGTCCGCCGCCTGGAAGAGGGTGCGTTCGAAGCCCGCGTCGCCGCCGGTTCGCCTGGCCTTTGGGGCAACTTCCGCTCGAGGTGAGGCCATCCCGCGGCCGCGGATAGTACTCGACCCGCCGCTCCTCGCCCACTACCCGAACTGGACCGAGCGGCGGGCGCCCGAGCCGCCCCAGAAGCCGGTGATCGGGCAGCGCACTGGGTCGTCCTGGGCCGCGCCGAAGGCGGCCAGGAGGGGGACGAAGTGCTCCGTCGTCGGCAGCGCGACCTGGGCGCCGGGGCCCTTGCGCATGAAGTCGGCCAGCCCGTCGGCGTCGCGGCGGGCGAGGACCTCGGCGGTCCACGCGTCGAACTCCTGCGCCCACGCGGGGACCTCGGCACCTGGCCGAAAGTCCATGAGCCGGAGGTTGTGGGTGATCTGGCCGCTGCCGACGAGGAGCACGCCCTCGTCGCGCAGCGGCGCGAGCGCCCGCCCGAGCGCCAGCACGGCGCGCGGCTCGAGCCCGGGGAGCGAGACCTGCAGCACCGGAATGTCCGCCGCCGGGAACATCGCCACCAGCGGCACGTAGGCGCCGTGGTCGAGCCCGCGGTCGGGCGCCTCCGCCACCGGACCCAGCTCGCCGAGCAGCTCGCGCACACGCGCCGCCAGCTCCGGCGCCCCCGGCGCCGGGTAGGTCTGCGCGTAGTACTTCGCGGGGAACCCGTAGAAGTCGTAGATCAGCGGCACGCGGCGCGTCGCCCCGATCGTCACCGGCCGGCGCTCCCAGTGGGCCGAGAGCATCAGGATCGCCCGCGGCCGCGGCAACGCGTCCGCCCACGCCCGCTGGTCGGCGACCCACGTCGGCACGTCGAGCACCATCGGCGCCCCGTGGGCGACGAAGATCGTCGGCATCCGTGACGGCCGCGGCGCGGCGCCGAGGCCGAGGCTCGCCGCTCCAGCGGCCAACGCTCCGAGGGTCTCTCTCCGGGTCATGCCGACACGCTAGCGCCGCCGCGGGTGGTGCAGTAGCTGGACCTGTGGCACAAGTTCGTTCCATGCCTGGAACGCTCGATCTCAACCTCCTCCCGGTCTTCGTCGCCGTCGCCGAGGCCGGCAGCATGTCCGCGGCGGCCCGGCACCTGGGGACCCCCAAGTCCTCGGTCAGCCGCGGGATCGCGGCGCTCGAGGCGGCGCTCGGCGTGCGGCTGCTCCACCGCTCCACGCGCAAGGTCTCGATGACCACCGCGGGCGCGTCCTTCTTCGAGCGGGCGCGCCCGCTGCTCGCCTCGCTCCGCGAGGTCGCCGGGACCCTGCCCGAGCAGGAGGAGGAGCCCTCCGGCGAGCTGCGGGTGACCGCCTCCGTCGACATCGGCCTGACCTTCGTCCCGGGGCTGGTCGCGCGCTTCATCGCCCGCTACCCGAAGGTCGTGGTCGACCTGCGGCTCACCAACCACGTCGTCGATCTCGTCGGCGAGGGCTTCGACGTCGCGCTGAGGATCTCCTCCAGGCTCAGCGACTCGAGCCTCGTCGTGCAGCGCCTCAGCGCCCTCGAGCTGCGGCTCTTCGCCGCGCCGAGCTACGTCGCGCGCCGCGGGCACCCGCGCTCGCCCGCGGACGCGGGGTCGCACGACTGGATCGGCTGGCGCGGCATCCGCCTGCCGCCGCCGCTCCTCGCCGCGGCCCAGCCGCGCGTGCTCGTCGACGACGTCATGCTCCTCCACCGCATGGTCCGCGAGGGCGCCGGCATCGGCGTCCTCCCGACCTTCCTCGCCCAGCCCGACGTCATCGCCGGCGAGCTCGTGCAGCTCCTCCCGCGCTGGACGCTCGGCGCCGGCTCGCTCTTCTTCGTGCACCCGCACGCCGGCCAGGTGCCACGCAAGGTCAGCGCCTTCCGCGACTTCGTCCGCGCCTACCTGCGCGAGCGACCGCTGCACCCCGCCGCCTGATCAGGGCTCGTCCGGATCGCTGATCTCGACCCCGAAGAGCTCCGACAGCAGCCCGAACTTGTAGATCTGGATCCGCCCGAGCTCCCGGAACGCGACCTTCCCGTCCGCGTCGACGACGACGATCCCCGCCTCGCCCTCTGGGATCTCAAACGCGGCCCGCGCGTCCGCCGTCGAGACCTTCTTCCACCGCCGCAGCTCCGTCCCCTCGAGCTCGCCGACGAGCACCGCGCTCACCTTGTCCTCGTCGAGCTTCGGGTCGGTGTCGAGGACCACGCTGGCGATCCGCACGCTCGGCCGGGCGAACTGCTTGGTCTGCGCCTCCTGATCGCCCTGGAAGCCCTCCGCCCCGCCCGGGACGTCGCTCCGCCGCAGCGGCTCGCTGAGGAAGGCCAGCGCGCACACGCGTCCGGCGCACGCCGCGTTGTCCAGCTCCCCGACCTTGAAGGGCGGCGCAGGCCGGAGCGGCGGGAGCGTCGCCCCGAGCAGCGCCCGCACCTCCTCGATCTCCTCCGGCTTCATCTTGCCGCTGTGTCGGTACGCGACCGCGCCGCTCGCGTCCAGCACGACCAGGCCGGAGTGCCCCTTGGGCAGCTTGAAGGTCCGCGCCGCCGCGCCCTGAAAGTCGACGTAGAGCGGCAGGCGCAGCTCGGGCCGCATCGCCGTGACGAACTCCTCGATCGTGCCGCGCAAGAAGCCGAAACCCTCGGCGTCGCCGATCAGGTAGCCGACGACCTCGGGCGGGTAGGTCCACTTCGCCATCGCCCGGCTCATCGGCGACGATTCGCGCGCCGCCATGCTCTCGCGGTCCTCGACCACGAGGTACACGGTGCGGCCCTTGAGCTTGGCGAGCTCGAGGTCGGGCAGCCCGCCGCCGCCCGGGATCACCAGCTTCTGCGGGTCCGCGACCGCCGGGTCGATCTCCGCCAGGTGCGCCGGGATCTCCTCGGCGCGCGAACGAAAGAGCCAGGCGACAGCGCCGAGCAGGACGAGCAGCAGGACGACGAAGCCGAGGGCGAACTTGCGGAAGAGCGACACGCGGGCGCCAGTATATCGGCGACCGTCCGGAGCGCCAGCGCGTCGCGCGTCACGCCGGCCCGGCGCTGAGGACGCCGTGGCGCAACGTGCCCTCGCGCAGGCACGCGAACGCGAGCGCCGGAGCCGGCGCGTTGCCGCCGAGCCCCGGGAAGAGCGCCACGGCGTCGCAGTAGAGCGGCGCCGGCTGCTCGAGCGGCGCCACGAAGACCCGCGCCCCTTGCGAGAAGAGCACGTGCACCGGCGCGTCCCCGCCGAAGGGCGCGAGGAAGGTCGAATAGCCGAGCACCACGCCGACGGCCGGCGCCGCCGAGAGGGGCACCTTCGGCAGCTTGGCGCTGCTCGGGACCGCCTTGACCGCCTCTCCGACCCCGCTCGTGCTGTAGAGCGCGAGCCCGAGGGAGCCCGGCGTCGCGCCGAGGATCGCGTACGCATCGAGGTCGCTGGTCAGCGCCGTGACCACGCTCGGGTCGCCCTCCGGGAGCTCGAGCGACGCGGGGCCGATCTCCACCTGCGCGCCGCCCCCCTGCGAGATCATGACCCGCGCCGGCCAGCGCCGCCCGACGCGCGCCGCGAACGCCGGCCGGCGGCTCTGGTCGAGGTCCGCCAGCCCGACCAGCGGCCCGAGCGCGTCGAGGTCGGTCGGCGCCGCGGTCGCCACCCGCTCAGGATGGGTCCACCCGCCTGCCCGCCAGCGCTGGTGGACGAGCCCGCGGTCCCCCGGGTGGGGCACCTCGCTGTCCGCCGCGGCCGTGAACTCGACGAGCAAGGCGTCCGCCACCAACCCCACCGAGCCGAGCGCCGTCGCCTCGCTGCCGCCGAAGATCTCCGCCGAGAGGTCCAG
>CAZMML010000087.1:0-9560 GCA_964567335.1 uncultured Nannocystis sp.
GAGCACGAACATCGCCGCGATGATCGAGAGGATCACCGCCACGTCGGTCAGCACCGTGAAGACCCCGAAGGCGAGCGTCTCGCTGAGCGCCTCGACGTCGCTCGTGCTGCGCGAGAGCAGCGCGCCGATCGGCGTCTTGTCGTAGAAGCGGGCCGGCATCGCCAGCACGTGGCGGAAGATCGCCGAGCGCAGGTCGCTGATCGTCGCGTGGCCGACCCGCTGCAGCGCGTAGACCTGGACGGCCAGGGCGAAGAACTCCGCCATGACGGCGACCAGGAAGAGCAGCGCGGTCGCCCGCAGCGAGAGCAGGTCGCCCAGGGCGATGTCGACGTCGACGGCGTGCTTGACCAGCAGCGGCCGGAGCGCCGACACGGCCGCGACCACCGGGATCATCGCCAGGCCGATGACCAGCCAGCGGCGGTGCGGCCGGGCGAAGGGCCAGAAGCGGTAGAGCGCCGCCCACGTGCTCCCCTGCGGGCCGCCGGGCGCCTTGCGCTTTGGATCAGCCACGGGCCACCTCCTGGTGGTGGTGCGTCTCGGCGTAGAGCCCGCCCCTGGCGAGCAGCTCCGCGTGGGTCCCGCGCTCGACCACCTCGCCGCGCTCGAGCACGAGGATCTCGTCGGCGTGCTCGAGCACGCTCGTGCGGTGCGAGACGATGACCGTCGTCGGCGGCGCGTCCATCAACCCGCCGCCCTCGTGGAGCCCGCGGATCGCCGCGACCAGCCGCAGCTCGGTCCCCTGGTCGACCGCGGAGAGCACGTCGTCGAGCAGCAGGAGCCCCGGACCGCGGTAGAGCGCCCGCGCGAGCGCGGCCCGCTGGCGCTGCCCCCCCGAGAGCATCACCCCGCGCTCCCCGACGACCGTGTCGAGCCCATCAGGGAGGGACTTCACGTCGTCGGCGAGGCACGCCGCGCGCAGCACCTGCTCGAGGCGCGGGTCCGGGTCGCCGGCGGCGCGGCCGCGCTGCGAAGGGAGCTCTCCGCCGTCCTCGCCGCGCACGTGCCCGGTCTGCTCTCCGAGCAGGCGGATGTTGTCGCGCAGCGTCGTCGAGAAGAGGAAGGGGTCCTGCGGGACGACCGCGAGGCGCTCGCGGAGCTGGTCCAGCGGCAGCGCCGTCGCGTCTTTCCCCCCGATCCACACCGCGCCCGCGGGCGGCGTGTACACCCGCGCGAGCAGGCTGATCAGCGTCGTCTTGCCGGAGCCGGTGCGGCCGAAGATCCCGAGCGTCTGCCCTGGGCCGACCCGCGCCGAGATCCCGCGCAGCGCCGGTTCGGGCGCCCCTGGGTAGGTGAACGAGAGCCCGCGGAGCTCGAGCGCCGGCGGGCCCTTCGCGTCGAGCACGTCCGTCGGCACAGGCAATTCATCGGGCGTCGCCACCACCTCGTCGACCCGCCGCACCGCCGCCATCCCGCGCGACACCGACGCCAGCACCCACGCGAGCGCCATCAGCAGCGCGACCAGGCTCGAGAGCAGCGTGGTGAAGGTCGCCAGCGCCCCGACCGGCAGCTCGCCCGCGATCACCCGGTCGCCGCCGACCCACAGCTCGATGCCCGTCGCCACCAGCCCCGAGAGCCCGAGCACCGGCATCGAGAAGGCGCGCATCGACGAGAGGCGGAGCTGCAGGTCGAGGTAGGCCTGGTTGCGCTCCTCGAAGCGCCGCATGATCGCCGCCTCCGCCGCGTGCGCGCGGACGGTGCCGATCCCCGCGTAGCTCTCGAGCACCCGGTCCGAGAGCTTCCCGAGGTCCTCGAGCGAGATCCGGATCAACGCGTAGAAGCGGCGCACGATCGCCACCGTGTACGCCCCGCCCACCGCGATCGGCACCAGGCACCACGCCGTCAGGGCCGCGTCGGTCGTCAGCATCTTCCAGAGATGCATCGGGATCGCCACCGCCACGTTGCAGATCTGGAGCCCGGCGAACCCGATCAGCAGGCGGATCGAGGCCGTATCGTTGGTCGCCATGCTGGCGAGCTCGCCGACCTTGCGCCGGAGGTAGAAGGGCCGCTGGAGCGCCAGCAGGTGCGAGAAGAGGTTGACGCTGACGCGGTACTCGACCTCGCGGCCGGGGTTAAAGAAGAGCACGCGCGAGAGCGTGCGGACGAACACGACCGCGACCGCCCACGCCATCAGCTCGACCGCGATCGCGCGGCCCTCCGCCAGCGCAGCGGCGCCGTGGCCGCTGAGCGCGTCGAGCGATGCGCCGATCAACGTCGGGATCCGCACCACGGCGTAGTTGGTGGCCACCAACATGACCAGCCCCAGCTCGTAGGCTGGGAGGTTGCGCCGGATATAGAGCTTGAAGAAGCGGAGCGCGAGGTTCACGGAGCAGCACCAAAAGAACATGGGTCAGGCCGACCTCGGCCGACCTGACCCATGCGACAGGACGAACCTCGTGCGAGGTTAGGGCGTCGGAGCGGCCGCGTCAGCGCCCTCAGCGGGAGCGCTGTCCGCCGGCTTCTCCTCGGCGGCCTTGTCGCCCTCGGCGGCCTTGTCACCCTCGGCCTGCTTGGCCTCGTCGGGGTTGGCGGTGTCGGTCTTGGACTTGTTGCAACCAAAGCTCGCCACCGAGGCGGCGAACATCACAGCGAGTGTCTTCTTCATGGCTTCTCCTGGCTTGCCCCTCGCGGGGCGTTGCGGCCCCTTCCTGGGGGCAGGGCGTCGCGTGGACGCCGATTACCTCAAATCGTCGCGTAGCGCCAGGATCTTACACGTAGCTGGCGGGCGCGGCTCGCGCCGACCGCTCAGCGCTCCTGGAGCTCTTCGTCCCTCTCGATCTCGTCCAGGGCCTCATCGATCGCGTCGAGCGACGCCCGCAGCTCGCCGACGTGTCCGACGAAGCGGGGATCGCCCCCGACGTCACCGCTAAGATCCTCCTTTAGATCCTGCCAGCTTCGGTAGGCCTGCGCGACAAGAGCCAAGGTCTTGCCGCCGTCGACGCCAGAGTCGCTCACCCGCTGGTAGGACGCCGACACCGCTTCCGCGCGCCGGCGGAACCCGCTCCGCCAGCGCTCGTAGGTCCGCTGAGGCTCCCTCGCGCGCGCCCACCGACGCGCTCCGGCCTCGATCTCGTCGACGCTCCGACGGAGCAGCTTCGCCGCGTCCCGGTAGTCCGCGAGCCGCGTCCGCACGTACGCGCGGGCGGCGCCCTCGCGGGCGACGGCCCGCTCCTCCGCAAGCGCGGCCCCGTCGAGGAAGCCGGCCTTGCGCCTCGTCTCCGCCAGCTCATCCGGCGTCATCGGCGCCGGGGCCGGTCGCGCGACCGCCGGCGTATCGACACGCGGGCGCGGGTCGTCCGGCGCCGACTCGCGACACGCCCCGATGAGCACCGCGAACGCTGCGAGCGTGCGTCGCACTGGTCGTCCCCGCGACCTTGTAAAATTGCCGCGCGGCCGCGGCAAGTCCTCGTTATGCTCGCGCCGTGCTGCTCGTCGCGCGCGCCGTCGTCGACGTCCTGTCCGGCCAGGCCCCCGGCCCGGCGGCGCTCGCTACCGTCATCGGCCGCGCTGGATCTGCGCCCCAGGTCGTCGGCGCGCGTCTGCTCCTCCGCGCCGACGGCTCCATGTTCGGCACGGTCGGCGGCGGCGCGATCGAGGAGCAGGTGCTCGAGGCCTGTCGCGCGTGCCTGCGCGACGGCAGCGCGCGGGTCGTCAAGGCGAACCTGGTCCGCGACCTCGGCATGTGTTGCGGGGGCGCCATGGAGGTCTTCGTGGAGTACCTGGCCGCGGAAGCTCGGCTCTTCCTGATCGGCGCGGGGCACGTCGCCCAGGCCGTCGCCCCGCTCGCCAGCGGCGTCGGCTTCCGCGTCACCGTCGTCGACGATCGCGACGATCTCCTGGAGCTCCCCGCGTTCTCGTCGGCGGTCCGCGTCGCCAGCGACGTCGACGAGCTGGAGGAGGGACTCCCCGACCTCTCCGAGCGCGATCACCTCGTCATCTTGACCCGCGACCACAACCGCGACGAACGGGCGCTCGCTCACCTGGTCCGCCGGCCGCACGCCTACCTCGGCATGATCGGCAGCGTCCGCAAGGTCCACGCGGTGCTCGCCCGGATCGTCCGTCGTGAGCAGGAGCTCGGCCGCTCGAGCCCCGACTTCTCTCGTGTCCGCGCCCCCGTCGGCCTCGCCCTCGGCGGCCGCACCCCCGCGGAGATCGCCGTCAGCATCGTCGCAGAGCTCCTGACGCTCCGTCACCGCGGCGACGGCGCGGCCATGAACGCGGTGCCCAGCGCCCTGGCCCGCCTCATGACCCCCACCGCGCCCCCTGCCCCCAGCGGCGACCTGGTCGGCGACGACGCCGCCGACGGCTGATACACTCTCGCCGATGTCTGCCCTCCGCCTCGCGCTCGCGACCGCTGTCACGGTCGCTCCTTTCGGCTGCACCAAGAAGCCGCAGACCCCCGCGGTCGTCGTCGTGGACGACTCCGCGCAGCAGGATTCGCCCGGGGACGGCGGCGGTGGCGCCGCCGCCGAGGGCGACGAGGCTGCGAAGGAGTCCCGGCCCGACCGCACCGCCCGCAAGCCCCCCTCGGGCAAGCCGATCCGGGTCCGCGCCTCGCTCCACGGCGCCGGCGACCTGATGACCCTCGTCAAGCAGGCCACGAGCGCCTGGACCCCGAAGCAGCCGATCGACCCGGCCGCGCAGGCGCAGGCGATCCTCCTTCAGCTCGGCTATGGACCTGGTCTTTGGGCCAGCCTTGACCTCGCCGGGCCCTTCGCCGTCGACGCGTCCTTCTTCCCGAACGACGAGTCGGCCGCCGGGCTCCAGCTCGCAGGGAGCCTGGCCGTGCTCAGCGCCAAGGGTGTGATGGAGGCCATGCCCTCCGCGCAGCGCCCGCAGCCGCTCGGCAACGGGATGTGGGAGCTGATCCAAGGCGAGCTGCGCGTCCTCCTCCGCGAGCAGGCGAAGTCCCTCGAGTTCGCGCTCAGCCCGGACGACCTCGCGCGCGCGGCCGGTCTCGCCGGCGAGGCCGCGCAGGGCCGCCGCTTCCAGCTCCGCGCCACCGACCTCCCCCCCGGCTACATCGGCTCCGGCTCCTTCGCCGGCCTCCCAGACCCGCTGCGCCGACCGATCGCCTCGGTCCTCCGCGACGCCACCGCCGCGACCCTCGAGCTCGACGCCGGCACCGACCGCGACCTCGTCCTTCAGGCCGCGGCCGACGCCCCCTTCTCGCGCCTCGGCCTGACCTTCGTCGGCGCCCCGAGCACCCAGTCCAGCCCTCTCGAGGCGAGCCTCCCCGAGCGCCCCGCCCTGGTGATCGCCGTCCCCTGGGGCTCCCCGGGCGTCCTCCACTCCTTCCTCGACAAGGGCGTCCGCCTCGACCAGATCCCCGCGCCCTTCGACAAGGCCGCGGGCGAGGCCATCGCCGGCGCCCACGCGGTCCTCGACCAGGTCGCCAGCGACGTCTTGTTCGCCGTCTACCTCACCCCCAAGGGCGACGCGACCTTCGTCCTCGCCGCCAACGTCAAGGACGAGGCCGCCGCCCGCGCCGCGGTCCGCTCCGTCCAGGGCGCCGCCTACAAGGGCCTCGAGGCCTTCAACAGCGTCACCGGCGACGACAAGGCGGCCAAGCTCGGCCTCTCCCTCAAGCTCGACGCCAAGGCCGGTCACCTCAAGGCCGACCTCCTCTCGATCGGCCTGCCGAAGAACATGGCCAAGGAGGTCGACGAGCTCGCCCCCTTCCTCAGCAAGGGCAAATTCGAGGCGCTCACCCTCGTCTCCGGCTCGGTCGCGATCTTCGCCGCCGGCGCGAACGCCCAGGCGACCGTCGCCGACGTCGCCGCGGGCCTCAAGGCCAGCCGCAAGACCAGCCTCGGCGCCGACGCCGGCCTCCGCCTCGCGCGCGCCGCGAGCACGGGCTGCCACTTCTGCGTCGGCATCGACCCTGCCGCGCTGATCTTGTTCGCCGCCCGGCTCGGCGACAGCCCCGAGCCCGCGCGGCTCAAGAAGCTCGAGGCCGCCGCGGCGACCTTCGCCCGCCTCGGCGGCGCCGTCGGCGTCGGCCTCCGCATCGACCCGAAGCGCGGCTCCCTCGGCGTCGGCCTCCCGCGCAGCGTCCTCGTGCCCGCGCCCGGCGACGCCGCCGTGCTCGCCGAGCTCTGGGCCGACGACCCGGCGACCGCCAAGGCAGCGGCCGCCGACAAGCCGCTCGCCGGCAAGCCGAAGGGCTGACGCTCTCACGAGTCGTTTCCCCCATGTCCTCGGAGACGGTGCTCGCGGCGCTCGTCCTCGCCGCCGGCGAGGGCGCGCGCATGGGCCGCCCCAAGGCGACGATCCACTGGCGCGGGCGGAGCTTCGCCCGCCACGCCGTCGCGCTCGCCGAGGCCGCCGGCTGCGCGCCGATCGTCGCCGTGTCGGGCGCCGTCCGGCTCACCCCCGACGACCTCGGACCCGCCGAGGAGGTCTGGCACGAAGGATGGCCGCAAGGACAGATGAGCAGCCTCCGCCGGGGCCTGGGGGCGCTCCCGCCGGGCCGCGGTGTCTTGCTCCTCACCGTCGACCGCCCTCACCTGCGCCGAGACACGGCAGTCGCCCTCGCCGCCGCCGCCCGCGAGGCCCCTACGGCCATCTGGCAGCCCCTCCACGAGGGCCGGCGCGGGCACCCCCTCGTGTACCCCGCCGACCTGATCCCGCTCCTCGTCGCACTCCCGCTCGCCACGAGCCCGCGCGAGCTCCTCGCTCGCCCCGAGATCAGCGCGCGCCGACGCTTCCTCCCCACGGCGGATCCCGCGGTCCTCGACAACATCGACCGCCCTGAGGATCTCTCGCGCCTCTTGTGAGCCGAGGTGGGTCTCCCGCCCCGCTGGCGCTCCCAGCGTGAGCCTCGTATCTTCCGCCCCGTCATGTCGCTCGAGCGCATCGCGGCCCTCCACCCGCACCACGACCCGGAGCTGCGGCTCCTCACGCTCACCCTCGACCACGGCAAGGCGAACGAGGTCGGCACCGCGATCCTGGGCGCGTTCGAGGCGCTCTGTGAGCTCCTCGAGGTTGGTGACGTCACCTGCCTCTGTACGACCAGCCGCCGCTTGAGCAAGAGCGCCACCCCGATCTTCATCGCCGGAGCAGATGTCACCGAACGGACCGGCTGGCCCGACGATCGGGTCAAGGCCCACGTCCGTCGCCAGCGGTCGATCCTCGAGCGGCTCCGACGCGTACCGGTCTTTACGGTCGCGCTCACCCACGGCGTGACCCTCGGGTGGGGCGTCGAATTCCTGCTCACCGCCGACTACTGCCTGGCGACCCCGAGCGCACGCTTCGGCCTGCCCGAGACCGGGCTCGGGATCGTGCCCGGAGCCCGCGGCACCGCCGAGCTCGCCCTCGCCGTCGGCCCCGCGCACGCGCTCCGGCTCGGCTGCACGGGCGAGGAGATCGACGCCGACGAGGCGGCCCGGATCGGCCTCGTCCATGAGGTCATCCCGGATCTCGACGCCGGCATCGCGCGCGTCCACCACCTCGCGGCGCTCTTGCGCCGGCGCTCGCCCACCGCCGTCGCCGCGTTCAAGCGCGGGCTCCTCGACGCGCTCGGACGACCCGCCGCGCAGCGCCTCGAGATCGAAGCCGCCGCCTATGAGCATTGCGTTGATACCGGCCAGGCCGCGATCGGGCGCGCGGCGTTCAGCGCAATCCGCGCTGGTGAGACCCCGCCTTGGGGACCTCGTTCATGAGCGCCAAAACACCCCTCCGTGCAAGCCGAACATTAGAATTTTCACTCTTCGCGGCCGCGGCCCTGTGGAATACTCGTCCCTCGCGCTCGGCGCGCCGCGTTTTTCGGCCCGCCATCGCCCAGTAGCTCACCCCCCCCATGAACCCTAGCGACGTACAAAGCGGCAAGCCCTCGGCGGAAGGGGGCGAAGCGGCGCTGCCGGCGAAGATCGCCGGCCGCTACCAGATCCGTGGCCTCCTCGGCCGCGGCGGCTTTGGCGCGGTCTACGAGGCCTACGACGAGCTCGAGGAGCGACCAGTCGCACTCAAGCTAATTCGCCGCGACATCAGCATCGACGCCCCTGGCTCCCGGTCGAGCGAGGCCCCCGCCAGCGCCATCGCGCCGCACACCTCGACGCGGGCCAAGAGCCACGACCCCGAGGCCGTCTCCTCCTCCTCCGCGCGCCACCACGAAGCCCCGCGCCGCGGCTACGTCACCCGCAGCTTCGGCAACACCCAGGGCGCGGTCAGCGACGACATCGCCGAGTTCAAGGCCGAGTTCCGCCTCCTCACCCAGCTCCACCACCCGAACCTCGCCGCCGTCCACGACTTCGGCCGCTGCGAGGACGGCGGCGTCTACTTCACGCAGGAGCTGCTCACCGGCCACTCCTTGCAGGACTACCTGCGCACCGCCCCGCGCGAGGTGCTCGTCGAGATCTTCGTCCAGCTCGCGCGCGCGCTCGACTACATCCACACCCTCGGCTTCGTCCACGGCGACATCAAGCCCAGCAACGTCATCGTCTGCAACCCCGAGTCCGAGGGCGGCCAACCGCAGGCCAAGCTGATCGACTTCGGCCTCGCCCGCCTCTTCCGCCACAGCCGCCGCCTCCGCCACCTCCAGGTCGACCAGCTCGACGAGAACGAGGACGTGATCCGCGTCCGCGGCACCCCCGGCTTCTCCGCGCCGGAGAAGATCCGCGGCGAGGTGATCGACGCCCGCGCCGACATCTACTCGCTCGCCGCCACGATCTACACCGGCGCCCGCGGCGTCCGCCCCTACTCCTCGCGCACCTTCAAGGAGGCGCTCCGCAACGCCCTCGACTGGCGCCCCGAGCTCGCCGGCGCCCTGCTCCAGCAGTGCGGCCCCGTCGTCGCCGAGCTCGTCGGCCGCATGCTCCTCCCCGACCCGAACCTCCGCCCGCAGTCCGCCCGCAGCATCGTCCTCGAGCTCCTGCGCCGCGAGTCGAGCCACATCCGCGACCGCCAGAAGTCCGCCCAGGACCGCCGCGAGTTCGCGCGGGTCCTCGTCGAGCACCTCCCCTTCGTCGACCGCGCCGACTACCTCGACATCCTCCTCCTCCGCGCCCACGACGTCCTCCGCCCCGAGAGCACCCGCGGGCGCACCCGCATCATCCGCACCGTCGTCGTCGAGGCCCCCGAGGGCATGGGCAAGTCGCGGCTGATGTCCGAGCTGCGGCGCGAGGTCCAGCTCGGCGACGGGCTCTTCGTCGAGGGCAACTGCTGGACCGGCGACGGCGACGGCCTCGGCCCCTTCGCCTCGGTGGTGCTCCAGCTTGCCACCGCGCTCGGCGAGCGGAGCGAGGCGATCAAGAAGTATCCGGACCTCGTCCGCGCCGCCCGCGACAAGAGCCACGAGGCCGTCGCCAGCGCGCAGCTGACCGAGTTCCTGATCCGCTGCGCCGGCGAGCACCCCTTCGTCCTCTTCCTCTCCGACCTCGCCCGGGGCACCGAGACCACCCGCGCCCTGACCGAGCAGATCGCCCGCGCGATCGACCACAGCTGCGCGCGGATCCTCCTCTGCATCACCACCGAGCCGCACCCGAAGTTCCGCCCGCAGCTCGTCGCCCTCAGCCGCGAGCAGCTCACCGAGCTGTGGAACCTCCGGCCCTTCACCCAGAAGG
>CAZMML010000088.1:0-9519 GCA_964567335.1 uncultured Nannocystis sp.
GTTCGCGCTGACCGTCGGGTTGCCGGTGATGGTCGGCTTCGCGGTGGTGGCGACACGCTCGCTGGCGACCGCGCGCGAGCCCGTCGTGCGGCGCCTCCGACGCGAGCTGGCGGCGGCGGTGGGGCGGGCCTTCGCGCCGGTCGTGCGCCCGCGTGACCCCTACCGCGGGGAGGTCGAGGCGGTGGCGAGGACCGGGCGACCGACGCTGGCGACCGGGTTGCAGGTCGCGCTGCCGCCGGCCGGGGCGGTGACGCGCGCGGCCGAGATCCTGGCGGCGGGCGCGGAGAAATCTCCGCAATTGCGCTTCCACGCGCACTTCGACCCCTGCTGCTTCGTCGTCGCGCGGGTGCGGCCGGGCGGCGCCACGCGGGCGCTGGTGATCGCGAGCCCGGAGGAGGGCGGGTCGCGGCTCGAGGTGCTGCTGCCGGCAAACGACCTGGTGCTTCGCGCGGGTCTTGCGACGGCGCCGATCGTCGCGGCGCTGGCCCTGGTGTTCGGGCCCTTCGCGCTCCACTTCGTGGCGCCGATCGGGGTCGCGCTGTACTTCGGGCTGACGCGGCTGCGGGGCGACGAGGCGGAGCGCGAGGCCGACAGGGCCGAGATCGTGGCGGCGCTGGAGCAGGGCTTCGCGGCGGCGGGGTGCGGCGCACCATGAGGTCCGATCGGGGCGAGTGCCCCCAGGTTGCGGGCGGGGGCGCGCGAGGGTAGCGTTTGCCCGCCTTGGTCGCCGCCCTCGTGCTCGCGCTGCTCGTCGCCCCGCCCGCGGGGACGGCGGAGATCCGCGGCGAACGCTTCCGCGAGCTGCAGCCGGCGCCGGAGGCGAAGGCGCCGGGGCCCTGGGTGTGGCGTCGCAGCCTGAGCCTGACCCCGGCGCCCGGCGGGGTGACGATCCGCGGGCGCTGGCAGGTGAAGGCGCTGGCGCCAGGGTGGTTCTCGGGGCAGGTCCTCGGGCCGACGCCGGGGCTGCGGATCGTCGAGGCCCGCTGGGGCGGGCAGCCGGCGACGCTGAAGAGCGACGAGACAGGGGTGTCGGTGGCGGGGCGCGTGGTCGGGAGCGTCGAGCTGACGCTCGAGGCCTTCGCGCCCGGCGACCCGGCGCAGGCGCCGATCTCGCTGCAAGTGATGCCGGCGGCGTCGGGTCAGGTGACGGCGGCGGCGCCGGAGGGGCTGGCGCCGGCGGTGAAGGTGGACGGGGCGCCGGCGCTGCAGGTCGGCGCGGCGGCGTGGAGCGGGGGGCGGGAGATCGAGCTGTCCTTCGGGGCACCGCCAGCGCCGACCGGGGACCGGCCGCCGGTGGTGGTCGGGAAGGTCGGGGTCGGGCTGACGGTCGGGGACGCGGAGCTGCGCGGACGGGCGCGGGCGGTGTGGGAGGTGCGGCAGGGCGAGATCGGGGCGGTCGAGCTCGAGTGCGCGGGGGTCGGTGCGGACCTCGACGTCCGCGGGCCCAACTTGCGCGCGTGGACCCGCGAGGGGGACCGGGTGCGGGCGGAGCTGCAGGCGCCGGCGCGCGGGCGGGTCGAGCTGGAGCTGAGCTGGACGACGCCGATCGCGAAGGCGGCGGAGTCGAAGGCGGAGCTGCCGCGGGTTGCGGCGGCGGGGGTGTTCCACGGGGAGACGGCGCTGCAGCTCGCGCGCGACGGCGAGGTCGAGGCGGTGCCGGAGGCGCCGGGGTGGAGCCCGGTGGCGTCGTCGGCGCTGCCGGCGTGGGCGCAGGGGCTGGTCGAAGGGACACCCACGGCGAGCCTGCGCGGCGGCTCGGGGGGGAGCCTGAGCCTGCTGCGCTTCGTGCCGATCGAGGGGCCGCCGGTGGTGGTCGACGTCGCGGCGTACACGGTGGCGACCAGCCGCGAGGGGCGGGCGCTGATCCGGGCGCACTACGAGGTCCGCAACGAGCGGGCGGCGCACCTGCGGGTCACGCCGCCGGCGGGGTTCCGGGTGATCGGGGTGCGGGTCGGGGGCAAGGCGGCGACGCCGGCGCGCACGCGCGAGGGGACGTGGGTGGTGCCGCTGCTGCGCTCGGTGGAGACGGTGGGCGGGCTGCTGTCCTTCCCGGTGGAGGTCAACCTGCTCGGGGAGTCGACGGAGTGGCGGCGGCGGGAGTCGCGGCGCCTGGCGCTGCCGCGGGTCGACGCGCCGGTGGCGGTGAGCCGGGTGACGCTGCACCTGCCGCCGGGGTACCGCTCGCGGCTGGAGCCCGGCGAGGGCGACGTGGTCGCGGGCTTCACCCGCGGCGAGGGGATCACCTACGGGCTCGGGGTCGGCGAGGTCGGGGCGGCCCAGGCCGACATGATCTTCCAGGACGCGGTGTCGGCCTGGATGAGCAACGACTTCAAGGGCGCGCAGGGCAAGCTCGACGAGCTGAAGGCGATGGGCGCCAAGAACGAGAACATCGAGCGCCTGCAGAGCAACCTCTACGTGGTGAGCGGCAAGGCCGACGCGTCGAAGGACGTGACGCTGCAGCGCCGCGTGCGCGAGCAGGCGAAGGCGCGCGCGCTGGCGGACGTGCAGACGCAGGTCGAGCTCAAGAAGAAGGCGGAGGAGGAGCGCGCGCGGGGCGACTACGAGGCCGCGGCGTCGTCGTACAGCCAGGCGCTCGAGGTCGGCGACAAGCTGGCGGCGCTCGAGCAGGAGGAGTCGGTCGACCAGCGGACGACCAACTTCGAGATCGAGAAGGAGATCCAGGCGGTCAAGTCGGCCTCGATGGACAAGAAGCGCTCCAAGAAGGAGCCGCCGCGCAAGGGCAAGGAGGTGCGCGGCGTCAAGACGAAGGCCGTGTACTCGTTCGACGAGGACGAGGTCTCGGGCGAGCTGGTGCGGCCGTCGGGCAGCGCGGTGTCAGCGCGCGGGCCCGACGTCGACTACGACGGGATCGCCGACGACACGGACAAGCGGCCGGAGGAGCCGCAGGACGTGCCTGCGGGGGGCGAGGCCGCGGTCGGCGGGGACGTCGGGGTGGGCGGCGTCGGCGGCGGGGGCGGCGGCAAGGGCGTCGCGGAGGCGCCGACGCCCGTCACGCCCGAGGTTTCCCCGGAGCCGCCGCCAGACACGGCCAACGGGACGATCCACGCGGATGCGGCGTTGATCCCGGAGCCGATGCCTCTGGAGTCGCCCAAGTTCGCGTCGGAGATCGTGGCGGTCCAGCGCAAGTCCGTGGGGCGCCCGCTGGCGGGCGTCGCCCGCCGGATCCGCGCCCGCTTCCGCCAGCGCACCGCCGACGCGGCGAGCGCGGCGCCGGCGACGACGCCGGCGCCCGCGTTCAGGCAGCCGACGACGCAGGTGCTCAAGCCGCCGGCGCAGGCGGCCCCGCCCGCGGGGCCGGCGCCGACGAGCGCCACGACCGTGTCGGGCAGCGCGGTCGCCACCGCCGACGACGCGGAGGTGACGAAGACCGAGGCCGACCGGGCGCGGAACATCCCGGCGGGGATGCCGACCCCGGTGGTGCACGCGTCGGCGCTCTCGGTGGTGGTGCCGACGGTCGGTGAGGCGGTCCGTTACCAGCGACTCTTGCTCCCGGCCGGGGCGACCTACGAGGTCGAGATCTCGGCGAAGGAGCCGCTCTTTGCCAGGAAGTGAAGCCATGCGCAGCGTTGCCCTGACCCTCGCCCTCCTCTCCCTCTCGCCGCTCGCGCGGGCGGCGGCGCCCGACGATCCCGAGCGGGTGGTGATGAAGCTCGACGAGTTCCTGAAGCTCTACGAGAAGACGCGCGCCGAGGAGGCGACGGCGCCGCTCGACTACGCGATCTCGTCGGCGCGCTACGAGGGCGAGGTGCAGCTCAAGGACGGGGAGCCCTACGCGGCGGTGTTCAAGGCGAAGCTGCGCGTCGACGTGCTGCGGACCAAGGGCTTCGCGAAGGTGCCCTTCCTGCCGGCGACGGTGGCGCTCGAGTCGGCGAAGATCGGGAACGCGGAGGCGGCGGTGGTGATCGAGGACGGGCGCTACGTGCTGGTGACGAGCCAGCGCGGGGCGCTGACGCTCGACGTCACCTTCGCGGCGGCGGTGACGACCGCGGAGGGCTCGTCGGCGGTGTCCTTCCAGCTGCAGCCGGCGGGGGCGACGTCGGCGGTGCTCTCGGTGCCGGCCCGCGAGGACCTCGACTTCACGGTCGCCAACGCGAAGCTGCAGTCGGACAAGGTGGTCGGCGAGAAGCGGGTGGTGGAGGCGGTGCTGCCCTCGACCGGGCTGCTCGAGGTCCGCTGGCAGCGCGAGCTGCCGAAGGCGGCGCAGCAGGCGAGCCGGGTGCTCTCGGAGGTGTACACGCTGGTCAGCCTCGGCGAGGGGCTGATGCGGGCGACGACGACGGTGCAGTACACGATCCTCTTCGCGGGGGTCGACCGGCTGGCGCTCAAGGTGCCGCGCGACATGACGGTGCTCGACGTGGTCGGCGCGGGCGTGCGCGAGTGGAAGGTCGACGGGGAGGGCAACCTGGCGGTGTCGCTCAACTACGCGGCGAAGGGGGCCTACGCGCTGCGCCTCGAGCTCGAGAAGGTGGTCAAGGGGGACATCAAGGACGTGGCGGCGCCGGTGCCGGCGCCGGTCGGGGTGGAGCGGGCGCGGGGCTTCGTCGGGGTCGAGTCGCGCGGGAACCTCGAGGTCGACTCGGGCGACGTGAAGGGGGCGACGCCGGTCGACGTGCGCGCGCTGCCGGCGGCGATCCTCGGGATCACCGGGCAGCCGGTGCTGCTGGGCTTCAAGTACCTGGCGAGCGAGGTGACGATCCCGCTGAGCGCGTGGCAGCACCAGGACGCCGACGTGCTGGTGACGCTGCTCGACGAGACGCGGGCGCGGACGATGTGGACGCGCGAGGGTCGGCGCCTGACCTCGGTGAAGTACCGGATCCGCAACAACCGGCGCCAGTTCCTCCGCCTCGGGCTGCCCAAGGGCGGCGAGCTGTGGAGCGCGTCGGTCGGCGGGCGGGCGGTGCAGCCGGCGCTGGCGGCCGACAAGCGGGTGATGATCCCGCTGGTGCGCTCGCAGTCGGCGGGCGGCGAGCTGGCGGCCTTCGAGGTCGAGATCGTGTACGTGGAGGGCGGGGCGCCGCCGAGCGAGGGCGGCCGCGGCGACTTCAAGGCGGAGCTGCCGCGGGCGGACGCGCCCTGCACCTACGTGGCGTGGACGGTGTACGCGCCGGACGACGCGAAGATCAAGCGCTTCTCGGTCGACGGGACGCTGCGCCGGGTCCGCTACCTGTCGAACCCGATCCCGGCCGAGGACATGAACTACGTCCAGGCCGCGAACCCGCAGGTGATGCAGCAGGCGGAGCAGCAGGCGAACACGGGGGCGCTCGGGGACGGGGCGATGCCGGTGCCGGTCAGCCTGCCGCTGCAGGGCCGCGAGGTCCACTTCGAGCGCCTGCTCGCGCTCGACGAGCCGCTCGAGATCTCGTTCCGCTACCGCGGGCTCAAGAAGTGAGGCGGTCGAAGTCGTCGTCGCTGACGCCGAGGGCGTCCTTGAGGGCGTGGAGGTAGACGACCTCGGCCTCGGGGATCTGGCCGTCGCTGGCGAGGACCTCGACGGCGAGCTCGAGCGCGAGGAGGCGGTCCGTGCGGTCGAGGAGCGCGCGGATCGCGGCCCCGAGCGCGGGCCCGAGGCCCTCGTTGTCGCAGTGGCCGACGACCCAGAGGACGAAGTCCTCGCGCTCCTCCTCGTCGAGGTCGGGCAAGATCCCGTAGACGTCGAGCGCGTCGACCAGGGTGGTGAGCTCGATGTCGGCGACGTCCCCGTCGCTGGCGACCGCGGCGAGCCCGACGACGACCTGGGCCTCCGCGACGGTGAGGTGGATCGCGGCGGGCTCGAGCTGGGTCGGGTCGAAGTCCATCCGCGCTGAAGGTCGAGCGTAGCAGCCCTCCGGAGGCGAGGGCGCCCGCGGCCCGCGGGCCGGTCCGCGGGCGCTGCGGCGCGTGTTCGGCGGGTCCGGCGCCCTCGGATCTGCGCCGAGTCGGCGTCGAGAGGGCACGTCGTTGGGGCGTCTGCGCGCTGCGGCGTGGGGCTCCGCGGTGTCGCACATCGGCGCCTCGAGGCGCGGACGCGAGGGCGTCGGATCGTCCTGCGGCGCGGTCTCCTGGCCCTTGGGTCATGTCACCAGGGTGCGGCTCGTCGGGTACCTGCAACGAACTGGGACGGGTGCCGAGGCCTCCCATACACCGATCGGTGGAGGCGGCCGGGCGCGGCGCAGCCACGGCGTGTCGCCTCGGGGGCGCGCGCGGGCCCTGCCCGCACGCGCGGACGGCAAAGGATGCCGCTCGTGTGCGCCCTGCGGCGTGGGCAGGGCGCGGGCGTCGTGGGCTCGGCGAGGGGAGCACGCCCGGGAGTTCGCGTGAGACGTGGCGTCGGCGGGGGTTGCGTGCGGCGCGCGAGCCCGGGGGCGCGCGCGGCGGGTATAGTCCGGGTGCGTGAGCCAGGCAGACGACGGGTCGGAGCCGACGATGCCCCTGGGGCCGCGCGCCGATCTCATGACGGTGCCTGACGGACCGGGGGCGAAGGCGCCGGAGCCCGAGGAGAGCCCCGACGACCCGCTGCTGCCGGCGCGGATCGGGCGCTTTGCGATCGAGTCGCGGCTCGGCGCGGGCGGGATGGGGGTGGTGTACAAGGCGGAGGACAAGCAGCTCGGGCGGAAGATCGCCATCAAGCTGCTGCGGAGCTCGCCGGGGGAGGACGACGAGAGCGACGGGGCGGCCAAGCTGCTCCGCGAGGCCCAGACGCTGGCGAAGCTCGACCACCCGAACGTGGTGGCGGTGTACGAGGTCGGGATCCTCGACGGCGAGGTCTTCGTGGCGATGGAGTTCATCGAGGGCAAGACGCTGCGCCAGTGGCTGCGCGGCGGGCCGCGGCCGTGGCGCGAGGTCCTCGACGCCTTCGTGCAGGCGGGGCGCGGGCTGGCCGCGGCGCACAAGGCGGGGCTGGTGCACCGCGACTTCAAGCCCGAGAACGCGATGATCGACGGCGAGGGGCGGGTGCGGGTGCTGGACTTCGGGCTGGCGCGGGCGGCCGGCGCGGGGCCGCCCTCGTCGCTCGTGGCGCGGATGATCCGCACCGGCACGAGCGGCCCGCAGACCTCGTCGATCGCGGGGACGCCGGCGTACATGGCGCCGGAGCAGCACCTGGGGCTCCCCTGCGACGCGCGCTCGGACCAGTTCAGCTTCTGCGTGGCGCTCTACGAGGGGCTCTTCGGGGTGCGGCCCTTCCCCGACGGCGACTCGGCGCAGCGCTATCAGGCGATCATGGCGGGGGAGCTGCGGCGGCCGGGCAAGCTGGCGCCGCGGTCGGGCTCGTCGTCGGCGCTGCGGCCGGTCGGCAAGCCGCCGAAGATCCCGCGCTGGCTGCGGGCGGCGGTGCAGCGCGGGCTCTCGCCGGTGCCGAACACGCGCTTCGATGCGCTGGCGGCGCTGCTGGCGGCGCTGCCGGCGGCGCCGCGCCGGCGCCGGCGCCGCTGGGTGGCGGGGGTGTTCGTGCTCCTGATGGCGGCGATCGCGGGGCTGGCGTGGTCGCTCTACGTGGAGAGGCGCGACGTGTGCAGCGAGGGGGCCGACCGGGTGTCGGCGCTGTGGGCGGCGCGCCGGGAGGCGGTTCAGGCGGCGATCCTCGGGGCGGGGACCCCCTACGCGGCGGACGTGTGGACGGCGCTCGACGCGTCGATGGCGGCGCGCGGGGGGGCGTGGGCGCGGCTCTTCGAAGCCTCGTGCGAGGAGCGGCGGCGCGGGGTGATCGGCGCCGATCTGCTGGACCTGCAGACGGCGTGCCTCAACGAGCAGGCGCTCGACACCGAGGCGGTGCTGCGCTCGCTGGTCGACCTGCCGGAGCTGTCGCGGGACCCCGGCGCGGCGGCGCGGCAGGCGGGCAAGGTGTTCGGGCAGCTCGACCCGATCGCGCTCTGCGGGGACCCCTTCGGCCTCAAGGCGCGCGGGTGGTCGGTGTCAGAGCTGGAGCGGGCGGGCCAGCTCGACGAGCTCCGGGTCCGGATCACCGAGGCGCGCTCGACCGGGGAGATGGGGCTCTACCGGCAAGGGCTGACGCTGGCGGAGGCGGCGCTGGCGGAGGCGCGGGAGCTCGGCGACCCGGGCCTGCTCGCCGAGGCGCTGCTGCGGGTCGGCAACCTGCACAAGTCGCTGACGCAGTACGCCGAGGCCGCGACCTTCCTCGAGGACGCGCACTGGACCGCGCTGGCGAGCGGGGCCGACGAGACGGCCGCGGAGGCGGCGTCGTCGCTGCTGGTGGTCGCGGGCTACTACCTCGACGACCGCGAGCGCGGGCGTGTGTGGGAGCGCCAGGCCGAGGCGCTGATCCGGCGCGCGCCGGGCAACCCGCGGGTCGAGGGGTCGTTCTACAACAACCGGGCGGTGGTGCGGGCGAACCGCGGGGACTACGACGGCGCGGCCGAGGACTACCGCAAGGCCTACCAGATCTACAGCGCGAGCGAGGAGCCGACCGGGGTGCGGATCGCGGTGGTGCTCGGCAACATGAGCCGGGTCGAGTTCTCGCGCGGGAACCTGGCCGAGGCCGCGCTGCGCCTCGAGCAGTCGCTCGCGATCCGGCAGCGCGAGTGGGGCGACGGTCACCCCGAGGTGGCGATCACGATGAGCAACCTGGCGCTGGTCCTGACCGAGACCGGGGACCTCGAGCGCGCGGTGAAGCTGCTGCGCCGGGCGCTGGTGATCGAGGAGACGCTGCACGAGCCGCGCCATCCGAAGCTGGTGCCGACGCTCGACAACCTGGCGCGCGCGCTGGCCCGCGCGGGGCACTTCGACGAGGCGCTGCAGCTCGCGTACCGGGCGCTTCACATCCTCGAGGCGGAGGGGGGCCGCGACGGGATGATGGTCGACGTGCTCTCGGGGCTCGGCACGACGGGGGCGCTGCAGGGGCGCTTCGAGGAGGCGCTGCCGCGGCTGCGGGAGGCGCTGGCACAGGCGCAGGAGCGCCGCGGGGCGGGGCACCCGGACACGGCCCGGGCGCAGGCGGAGCTGGCGGAGGGGCTCCTGCTGGCGGGGCAGCCGGCGGAGGTGCCAGAGCTGGCCCGGGCGGCGCTGGCGACCTCGGAGCGGGCCTTCGGGGCGACGGCGGTGCAGACCTACGCGGCGCGCGGGCTGCTCGGTCGGGCGCTGCTGGCCAGCGGAGACGCGTCCGGCGCGGAGATCCTCGAGGAGGTGCTGCCGGCGCTGGCCCGGGGGGCGCCGCTGGCCCGCGGTCGCGCCCGGGCGGCGCTGGCGCGGGCGCGTCTGGCGAGCGACCCGGAGCGGGCGCGCGACCTGGCGGCGGCGGCGGCGGCGGACCTGCGCGCGGCGGGCGAGGGCTTCGCGCGCGAGCGGGCGGCGATCCTGCCGGGGCCCTAGTGGCGACACCGCGACACACCGATCCGCAGGCACGCGGGGCCCGAAGAGCCCAGGGCGGGCGTGGCGGCGGCGGCGAACATGGGTCCCTCACGACGCGGGACCTGCCATGCCACGTGCTCGACGCGGGTAGCGAGCGGCGTCGGCACTAGTGCCGACACCGCTACATACCGATCTGTCTCGATCGAGCGCTTGATG
>CAZMML010000089.1:0-9467 GCA_964567335.1 uncultured Nannocystis sp.
CGGGCCAGCATCTCGCGCAGGAGCGCGGGGTTCTTGAGGGTCCAGCGCACCGCCGGCATCAGGCCGATGCCGTAGAAGGCGTAGCGGCCGTCGAGGTCGACGCCGATCTTGTCGAGGTTGCCGTCCTGCATGACGGTGCGGAGCTCGGCGAGGATCGCCCGGATCAGCGGGCCGTGGTCGCCGCTGATCGGGATCTGGTTCAGCGTCGTCCCCATCTGATCGACGAGCGGGCCCATCCCCTTGTAGATGCGCTCGACGAAGGGCTTGATCGACGCGTCGCCGAAGCCGATCAGCGCGTAGGGGGTGTCGGCCGGGATCTTCGCCAGCAGCGCGCGCACGGGGGCGCTCGCCAGCGCCTGCGCGGCGGCCTGTTCGGACGACTTGGTACACCCGGTGATCGCGCCGGCCGCCAGCATCGCCGACAGGCCCGCGCGCATGAGGAGTCGCTTCGCTCGCGTCATTGGGCGGTGGTAGCACCCTTCCCGCGGGCCGGCAACCGGATCCCTGGCGCGATCACGCGACGTTGAGGCCGAGGCCGCGCCGCGCCTCGAAGTAGTCCTCGCTGACGCTGTACACGACGAGCTCGCGGAGCGCCTCCTTCGGGGAGAAGAAAGAGCCGAGCATGCGCTGCTCTTGCCCGACGGCGTGCGCGGCGGTCGTGAGGTCGTCGCAGAAGAGGAAGCCGAGGCGGTAGCCCGCGAGCTCGGCGGCGCGGGCCCAGCGCTTGCAGTCGACCTCGCCGGACTTGACGATCCGCTGGAGCACGGCGGTGAGGCGCTCGGTCGCCGCGGGCGGGAGGTGCTTCACGAGCTCGCGCGCGAGCGCCTGGGCCCCGGGGCCGAGCTCCGGGCTGGCGACCCGGCACACCTGCATGCACGAGTAGATCACGTCGCGCAGGCTCTCCGGCGAGCGGTCGATCGCCATGAACGCGAAGTGCGGCGCGTAGAGATCGAGCGCGTGTCGGGCCATGGTGAAGACGAGCGCCGTCTCGGACTTCTCCTGCAGCGACGTGGCGAGCGCGATCATGGTCGGGCGCACGCTGCCCTCGCGCATGACGCCCATCACCGCGACGTCGCCGGGCTCATCGGGTCGGAAGTAGAGGTCGGGCTGCGGGTAGCCGAGCACCGAGGTGACGTAGACCAGCGTCCGCGAGACGGGCGAGGGGTCGTCGTCGGTGTCGACGCGGTCGGAGGGGCGGAGCGGGTAGGGGAGCGGCTTGGGCCGCCAGCCGGCGAGGATCGGCGCGACCACGCCGAGCACCGCGGCGACGGCCTGGTCCTCCTCGGGGTGGAAGACGCAGCGGCGCAGCACGTCCTCGCTGAGGCGCTGGCGGATCCGCCGGTGTTCGGGCTGCGGGTAGCGGCTGTGGAGCGTCGTCTCCTGCGCGTTGGCCTGCTTGAGGAAGACGAGGGTGCGGGCGACGCAGAAGGCCTTGTCGAGCTCGCGCTTGGCGACGTAGATCTCGAAGAGGCGGTGGTAGCTGGCGTAGCGGTGCGGCTCGATGCGCACCGCGGTGAAGTGGGCCCGCACCAGGCTGTCGACGAACTCGCGCGGGTCGGTGCGCACGAGCGCCTCGTAGAGCTCGATCAGGATCTGCCAGCGGTCGGCGTTGCCGGGGTCGAGCGCGGCCGCGACCTCGTAGGCCTTCGCCGCGGCGCGGTAGTCGGAGAGCCGGCTGCGGTAGATCTCGGCGAGGTTGGTCCACAGCATCGTCCGCAGCTGGACCTCGCCCTCCTGCGGCAGGCGGTTGATCATCTTGCGGTAGGCGCGGTCGAGGAGCCGCCACTCCTTGCGTCGGGTCAGGAGGGTGTCGATCGCCTGGAAGGCCTTGAGTTGGCTGAGGTCGTCGTCGAGGACGCGCTCGAAGCGGGGGAGCGCGTCGTCCGGCGCGCCGAGCTCGTCGCGGAGCAGCACCGCCGCGGTGTAGTTGTAGCGGGCGCGGCGGATCGGGTCGGTCTCGACCTCGACGATCCGGTCGAGCACGCCGATCGCCTCGCGCCACTGCTTGCGCTCGGTGTAGGTCTCGAGCAGCAGGTGGAGGACGCTGAGCTCCTGCGGGCGCAGCTCGAGCGCCCGCTGCAGGGCGACGACGGCCTTGCTCGGGTCGCGCAGGCGGTCGCGGAAGAGCTTGGCGCTGGCGACGAAGAGGTCGAACTTCACGCCGTCGTCGCCGGTCGCGTTGATCATCGCCCGGCGGGTGTTGAGCGCGCCCTGCCAGTCCTCGGCGGCGAGCTGGTGCTCGAGGGTCGCCTCGAGCGCCTGCCAGTTGCTCGGGTCGAGCTCGAGCGCGCGGCGGAGGTAGGCGCCGGTCCGCTGGGACATGTTCTTGCGCTTGCAGATCTCGGCCAGGCGGACGTTGATCGCGGCGGCGACCTTGTCGGTCTTCTCGCGCGCGCTCGCGCCGAGGAGGCGCTCGTAGTGGGCGAAGGCGGCGTCCCACTCCTCGGCCTCGAAGCTGAGGTCGGCCTGGCCGAGCAGCGCGCTCCAGTTGCCGGGCTCGAGGTCCAGCGCCTTGCGGAAGAGCTTGAGCGCCCGCTGGGCGCGGCCGAGGAGGCGCTCGACGCGGGCGGCGCGGAGGCACAGCTCGACGTGCGCCTTGGGGCTGATCGGCGCGCCCGGGGCCTTGCGCACCAGCACCTCGTAGATCGGCGCCGCCCCGACGTAGTTGCCGGCCTCGTAGTAGATCTTCGAGAGCACCGTGCCGACCTTGACGTTCTCGGGGTCGAGCTCCATCACGCGGGCGAAGATCTCGGTCGCCTTGGCGAGGTCGCCGAGCTGGCGGTAGTAGAGGAACCCGGCCTCGCTGCCGGCCTCGACCCGCTCGTAGAAGCTCGTCGCGCACACCAGCAGCGCCTCGAGCGTGACCGCGAGGTTGCGCCAGTCCTTGCGCCCGCGGTAGATGTCGGCGAGCAGCGCGAGCGCGGGGACGTGGCCCGGGGTGTGCTCGAGCGCGCTGTGCAGGTAGACCTCGGCCCGCTCCGACGCGACCAGGCGCTCGTGCAGGAGCTTGGCCGCGTGGGTCAGCTCCTCGGTGCGCGCGACCGGGTCGTGGCAGAGCGAGAGGAAGTGGTCGATCGCCTGCACCGCGCGGTCCCACTGGCCGGCGCGCTCGTAGAGGCGGGCGAGCGCGAGGGCGGTCTCGAGCGAGCGCGGCTCGAGCGCCAGCACGTCGCGGTAGGCGGCGATCGCCCCGGGGATGTCGCCGAGCGACTTGTCGAGGACGTAGCCCATCGCCCCGAGCAGGCTGATCTTCATCGCCGGGTCCGCGGTGACCTCGAGGTGCTCGCGGTAGACCTGGACGAGGTCCTGCCAGCGCTCGGCGCGGAGGTGCTGGTCGGCGAGCTGGTAGTAGGCGTACTCGACGCCCTGGGCGATCCAGGCGCGCCAGGCCTCGGCCTCCGCGGCCGGGGTGGTGCGCGCCATGTCGACCAGCGCGCGCTGCATCTTGCCGTAGATGTCGAGCTGCGCGCGCGGGTCGGAGGTCTGGACGAGCATGCCCTGCAGCGCCTCGAGCGAGTAGAAGATCGCGCTGTCGGTGGTCGGCTGGGTGCGGACCTGCGAGGCGCCGGCGCCCGAGCCGCCGCGCAGGCCGTCGTCGCCGAGCTCCTGGATCGCGACGAGCAGGCCGGCCATGTCCTGGAAGCGGTCCTCGCGGCGCTTGGCCATCGCCTTGAGCACCACGGCCTCGACGAGCGGCGGGATCTGGGCCTCCGGCGCGACGGTGCCGAGCGCGGTCGCGGCCGAGAATTTGTGCTGGATCGCGACCTGCGTCGGGCGGCCGAAGAAGGGGACGCGGCCGCTGAGCAGCGTGTACATCAGCACGCCGAGCGAGTAGATGTCGCAGCGCTGGTCGACCGCCTCGCCGAGGATCTGCTCCGGGGCGATGAAGTGGACCGCGTCGCCGAGCACGACGGTCCCCGCCTCGCGGTCCTGCGTGACCTCGTCGACGGTGAGCATGCCGAAGTCGGTCACCTTCACCACGTCGCCCTCGGCGAGGAGGATGTTGCCCGGCTTGAGCGCGCGGTGGATGACGCCGACCTCGTGGGCCGCCTGCAGCCCGCGGGCGATCTGGGCGGCGATGCGCCGCACCCGCGACCAGGGCAGCCGACCGGTGCGGCGCAGGACCTGGGAGAGGTCGTCGCCCTCGACGTGCTCGGCGACGATGTACACGTCGCCCTCGGGGCTGATGTCGGCGTCGAGGATCTCGTGGACGTTCTCGTGCAGCACCGCCGCGACGGCCTTGGCCTCGCGGAGGATCCGCTCGGCCTGCGCCCGGTCGTGCGAGTACTCGGGGCGGCAGATCTTGAGCGCGACCGCGGTCGGGGGATCGAGCAGCTCGGCCACGTAGGTGTCGGCGACGTCGCCGTGCGACACGTGCCTCACGATCTGGAACTCGTCGGCGAACACGGTCCCCACCATCGCTGCCGGGCTGCGATCGGCGATCTCAGCTTGATCTTCAGTCATGGCCCACCGTGGCCAACTCTACTCGATCTCCGCCACGCCCCAGCACCACGCCTGAGCGCGCGCGGCCGCGCCGCGCGGCCGCGGCGCGTGCGCGTGCAGCGCCGTCGCCGCCCCGGGTCAGGAGGGGAGGTGCCCCCCCCGCCGCGCGCGGCGCCGGGGGGGCCGCGGCGCCCCGGCCGCGCGCTGCGGGCGCGCGGCGCCGAGGACGTCGCGGAGCTGGGCGGCCGCCTCGGCGCGGATCCTGACGGTGGTGCCGCCGACGGTGACGTGCACGACGCCGCAGCTGCACAGGGCCACGCTACACTGCTCCGTCCGCGCGAGGGTCCTTGTCCGGTGCTCCATGCCGCGAGCGTAGCACCGCGGGGCGCCTCGCGGCCGCCGCAGGGTCGGCTGCTAGCGACGCGCGTGGCGGCCGCGGAGAGGCCTCCGCGCGGGCGGCGCTAGCGCGCGAAGAAGTAGGCCGCGAGCGAGAAGCCGGCGACGACGACGACGCCGCGGACCGCGGCGGCCGGGACGCGCAGGGCGAGGCGGGCGCCGGCGTAGCCGCCGACCACCGCCGAGGCCGCCATGATCAGCCCGTAGCGGTAGTCGATCTCTCCCCCGGCGATGAAGAGGCCGAGCGCGACGGCGTTGATCATGAAGCCGAGGTAGGACTTCAGCGCGTTCATCTGGTGGATCGAGCCGAGGCCGAGCATGCCGAGCGCGCTGAGCATCAAGATCCCGATGCCGGCGCCGAAGTAGCCGCCGTAGACGCCGATCAGGAGCTGGGCCGCGACGAGCGCGGCGCGGGCGCGGCGCGTCGGCGGGCCCGCGGGTCCTCGCGCCCGCGCCCGCGCCGTGATCCGCGGCTGCACCGCGAAGAGCAGCGCCGCGAGGAGCACGAGCCAGGGGACGAGCGCCCGGAAGACGCCGGGCGGCAGGCGCACCAGCAACATCGCGCCGATCGCCCCGCCGATCAGGCTCGGCAGCGTCAGCAGCAGCGCGAGGCCGCGGCACGCCTTGAGCTCGGCGCGGTAGCCCCACGCCGATCCGATCGAGCCGGGGATCAGCGCGAGCGTGCTGGTGACGTTGGCGGCGCGCTCGGGCAGGACGCTGAGCAGCGCGGGGAAGGTGAGCAGCGTCCCTCCGCCGGCGACGGCGTTGATCGCCCCCGCGGCGAGCGCCGAGAGGACGAGCCAGACCTCGAGCATCACTGCGCGCGAGCATCGCCCGGGCGCGGGGCGGACGCAAGGCCGGCGCCGCGGAGCCGAGACATGTCCAAAAGAGCACCTGGAGCTGGACGGCGCGGGCGGGCCTCCGTCGGTGCGCGCCGGGCTGGGATCAGGTACCATCCGCGCCATGAGCCCGCGCGCCGTACCGCTCGACCGCCGCCAAGCAGGCGCCGGCGCGAGGCGCCGGCGAGGGGCCACGGGCGCGGCGCGCCGCCGTCCACGCGGGGTCGGGAGCGATGGAGCCCGGCGGTGAGGACCCGCGCCCGGCGGCGTGGGGCGAGTATGGGATCGGCGACGAGGGCCGCGCGGCGATCACGAGCTTCCTGGTCGCGCGGCGGGCGGCGATCATCGACGCCGGGACGTCCTGGGTCGTGCGCACGGCGATCGACCTGCAGGGGCGGCGGCCGCGCGAGGAGACCCGCGCGCTGGTCGCCGAGGTCGTCGATCTCCACCTCGCGTGGTTGGTGCGCGGCGAGCTGGGCCCGCGCCGACGCTTCATCGAATTCGTCACAACCTACCGCGCCTCGGAGCAGTTCCACGTGTCCACGCTCCTGCGCGGCTTCACGGCGTTCCGCCGCGGCCTCGAGGGGATCCTGGACGAGTGCCCCGCGCCGAGCGAGGAGCGCCTGCGGCTGCTCCTCATGATCGACGCCTGCTCCCTGGACGCGATCTACGAGATGTCCGACGTCTACGTGGGCAAGCTCAACGACCAGATCCGCCTGGCCCGCGAGCAGGAGCTCCGCGCGGAGGCCCGCGAGGCGCAGCTCCGGCTCGAGAGCGAGCGCAACGCCGCCGAGGCGGCGAGCGCGGCCAAGAGCCGCTTCCTCGCGCACATCAGCCACGAGCTGCGGACCCCGCTCAACTCGGTGATCGGCTTCAGCCAGTACCTGCTCGCCGACGAGGCCGTGGGAGCCGCGCAGCGCAGCGCCGTGGCGAACATCCACGCCAGCGGCGTGGCGCTGCTGGAGATGATCAACGACGTGCTCGAGGTCTCGCGGATCGAGGCGGGCGCGCTCGAGGCCAGGCCGGGGCTGGTCGAGCTGGGGCCCTTCCTCGAGCAGATCCGGGCGATCTTGGCGCCGCACGCGGCGCCGGGGGTCCGCTTCGAGGTGATCCGCGAGGGCACGGCGCCGCCCCACTTCCGCACCGATCGCGGCAAGCTGCGCCAGATCCTCCTCAACCTCGTCGGTAACGCGCTCAAGTTCACGGAGCGCGGCCGCGTGACCTGCCGCGCGCGGGCCCCGAGGCCCGGCGCGGAGGGGGTGGTGTGGATCGAGTTCGTGGTCGAGGACACGGGGCCGGGGATCGCGGATCACGAGCAGGCGACGATGTTCGATCCCTTCGTCCAGACGCGGGCGGGGCGGGCCTCCGGGAAGGGCGCGGGCCTCGGCCTCTCGATCGTTCGCTCGTACGCGGAGCTCCTCGGCGGGGAGCTCCGCGTCCGCAGCGCGCCCGGCGAGGGGACGACCTTCACGCTCGCGTTGCCGGTGGTGGTCGCGGGGCCGGAGGGCTCGCCGGAGCTCCCGGCCTGCCCGGTCGAGCGCGCGTCCGCGTACAAGATCCTCGTGGTCGACGATCACCAGGCGAGCTCCGATCTGCTCCGCATGGCGCTCGAGCGGTGGGGCTTCCAGGTCGAGCAGGCCGGTGGCGGCCTCGAGGCGGTCGCCCGGGCAGGGGAGTGGCGGCCGCACCTCGTGCTGATGGACCTCCGCATGAGCGACCTCGACGGCCTCGAGGCGACCCGCCGGATCCGCGCCGCGCAGGGGTCTCAGGCGCCGGTAGTGGTAGCGATCACGGCGAGCGCCTTCGAGGCAGACCGGGCGAGCGCCCGGGAGGCGGGCTGCGCGGAGGTCGTCGTCAAGCCCTTCGGGATCGAGTCGATCGTCGGCGTGCTCCAGCGCCATCTGGTCTCGTCGGAGGAGGGCGAGGCGCGCGGCGTGGTTCCGGCGTCGGCGGCGCTCTCGGAGGCGACGCGCGAGCGCCTGCGGCGGGCGGCGATCGAGCTCGACCTCGCCTTCTTCGAACGCTGGCTCGGCGAGGCGAGGGCGGTCGATCCGGCGGCCCTGGGGGCGGTCCGGGGCTGGGTCGACGAGTTTCAATTCGGGAGGGTGATCGAATGGCTAGAGACGTGAGCGGCGCGCCCGGGGAGGCGCTGATCGGGAACATCCTCCTGGTGGACGACGTCCCCCAGAACCTGCGGCTGCTCGGCAAGGTGCTCGCGCGCGCGGGGCACCAGGTGCGGCCGGCGCTGGACGGGCCGCGGGCGCTCGAGGCGGCGCGCGCGTCGCTGCCCGACCTGGTGCTCCTCGACGTCAACATGCCCGGGATGGGCGGCTTCGAGGTCTGCGCCGCGTTCAAGGAGGACCCACGCTTGCGCGAGGTCCCGATCATCTTCCTCAGCGCGGCCGACGAGCGGCCGGAGAGGAGCCGCGCCTTCGAAGCCGGGGCGGTCGACTACCTGGTCAAGCCCTTCGACACCGACGAGGTGCTGGCGCGGATCCAGACCCACCTCGCGCTCTCGGCGGCCCGCCACGGGCAGCAGGCGCTCACCAGCGTGGTCGCGGAGCAGATCGACGAGCCGCTCGGCAGGATCATCGAGCGCCTGGGCGCGGGCGGGCTCGAAGCCGGCGAGCTCGCCGACCTGAAGGCCGCGCTCGAGCGGGTCCAGGCGGCCGCGCGGGTGGTGCAGGCGCGCCTCCAGGGCGGCGGCTGAGCCGGGGCCGTCAGCCGCCGCAGATCCCCCAGGTGCCGTCGTTGACGACCGAGAGCACGACGTCGACGTCGACGGTGACGTCGCCGCCGGGCGCGTGCATGACGACGTGGAGGCTGGCGGGCTTGTCGTGTAGCGCCTCGAGGTTGGCGAGCTCGTCGAAGGCGAACACCGGGATCACGCCGACCACGCCGCCGGGGAACTGTACGCAGTCGAGGTAGTAGCCGAGCCCCGTCACGCTGTAGAAGTGCCCCTCGGGGTTCTTGTTGAAGCCCTCGACGTCGACGATGAGGTCGAAGTCGAGGAGCTCGTCCTCCGGCGCGAAGCCGCCGAACTTGGGGTAGAGCCCGAACATGAACTGGCCCTGGCCGCCGCACTCGAGCGGGAGGGTCGCGCCGGGGACCAGCTGCGCCATCTCCTTGTTGTAGAGCTCGAGGAAGGGTTGGCCCTCGGCGCCCTCCCAGCCGTTGCACCACTCGGCGCCGCCGGTGCTGGCGCCGCTGCTCCCGCTGGTCGCGCCGCCGGTGTCGCCGGTCGTAGCGTCGGTGGTCGGCGCGTCGCCGGTGCTGGCGCCGCTGCTCCCGCTCGATGTGCCCGTGGTGGTGGAAGTGGCGCCGGTGGCTTCGCTGGCTTCGCCGGTGGAGCCGGTGGAGCCGGTGGAGCCGGTGGAGCCGGTGGAAGCGCCGCCGCTGTCGCCGCAGGCGAGGAGGGGGAGCAGGAGGGTGAGGACGACGAGGGGGCGAGGCGTCACGAGCGCAGGGTCGCGCCGCGGGCCGAGCGGGTCAAGCCCGCGAGGATCTTGCGCGCTCAGTCGGCGCGCTCGACGACCAGCGCCCGACCGTCCGCGCTGAGGACCTGACCGCCGCCCGGGAGCTCCGCGAGGGGCATGCTCCAATGGACATGTCCGCAGATCACGAGCGTGCCCTTGCCGGCGAGGGCCTCGCGGAGGGCGGCGTTGCCCGGCTGGCGCTCGCCGCCGGTGGGGCCCTCGTGGAGGAGCACGACCCGCGGGCGGGACGCGCAGACCTGGTGGATCGCGGCGACGAAGTCCTCGGGCGGCCGACGGTTGGGCTTCCCCTTGT
>CAZMML010000090.1:0-9444 GCA_964567335.1 uncultured Nannocystis sp.
TGCCGGCGAAGAGGTCGTGGCGGGCCTCGCTGCTGATCAAGGAGGGCGCCGTGACCTCCGGCACCGCCTCGTCGACCGGCGCGACGTACCAGAGGGCGCGCCGCGCGGCGGCGGCGGGGTTGGCGGCCAGCGCAGCGGCGATCGCGACCGAGCCGACCGGCGTGAGGGTGCGGAGCACGCCCCAGCGTAGCGCGCCCTCGCGGGCGCAAGCGCGCCGCGGCGCCTGCTCGCGTTCGATATGATGACGAGATGCATCGACTCGCCCTCTGCTGCGCCACCCTCCTCGCCGTCTCGGCGTGCGGCGAGCCGCCCGACACGAGCGGCACCGCGACGACGACCACGACCACGTCCACGACCACGGGTTCCAGCGCGACGTCCGGCACGGACAGCTCCGGGAGCGCGGGCGGGAGCGAGGGCAGCACGACGGGCCAGCCGACGACCGGCGCGCCGACGGGCACGAGCGAGGGCCCCACGTCGAGCTCGAGCGGCGGTCCCGCCTCGAGCACATCGAGCGGTCCCGACTCGTCCTCCGGGAGCAGCACCGGCGGGTTCGTGTGCGACCCGAACGCCGTCCCCGACGTGGTGCAGTTCAACTACGTCCGCACCGTCGACATCGGCAACCGGATCCAGGCGTCGTTCTACAACATCGACGCCCAGGAGATGGTCTTCCTCACCTACGAGGGCAAGGGCAAGCGGGTCGCCCTCGACGGGACGATCCTCGGGGACGTCACCGCCCCGCCCGAGGTCTCGCAGATCCTCGACGGCGCCACCTTCGACCAGGTCAAGGGCATCGGCCTGCTCGTCGATCAGGAGTGTGACCTCGCCGAGGTCGACGCCGCGAGCCTCGCCTTCCTGACAAACAACAACATCGGCGCGAAGTTCGGCCTCGACATCTGCTCCGGCCTCGCGATCGGCCTCGACGGGCACCTGTACATCACCAGCACCAACACCGAGGAGGTCGTCGTCATCACCCGCGACCTCCAGACCGAGGTCCGCCGCTTCAAGGTCGACGACGACGGCCTGACCAACGTCGACGGCATCTCGCTCATCGCCGGGAGCGAGAATTTCCTCGTCCTCAGCACCTACGACCTCAAGGCCGCGATCTTCACCCCGACCGGCGAGGTGGTCGTCCCGGCGAGCTCGATCGGCGGCCCGGCGCCGCCGCTCGTCGGCGGCGATATGCCGGAGATCCCCGACGCCGTCCTGACCGTGTGCGGCAACGGGCACGCGTGGATCTGCGAGGGGCTCGAGAAGGTCGGCTGCTACGAGTACGCGCCCGAGGGCGGCGACAGCGACTCGTGCCCGTGCACGATCCCGGGTTAGGCGCGCCCGCAGGCGCGCCGCGCGGGGGCGTCGCCTGGACAAATCGCGGAAGCTCGGCCCTCATGAGGCCGGAGGCATCTGATGGCCGTCTACCGGACCTACACCAACGACATCCACCGCGAGCTCGACCTCTTCGCCGCCTGGGAGCCGAACGACGCCGTGGCGCTCGGCGACTACGGGCAGATGGAGGGCAAGAAGTTCAACCGGCTCGCCAATATCTCCCGCTTCGGGGTCCGCTTTGGCACCCGCAAGGAGCCGGTCGGCGCCGACTCGCTCGACTACACCAGCTCGAGCGGCGTCTCGATCAACACCGACATCTCCGGGTCGGCCGCCGGGGGCACCGCCCAGGGGAAGATGGTCTTCAAGTTCTCCAAGTCGGACACGATCGTCCTCCAGCACGAGTGCGTCGAGCGCGAGGAGATCTCGGACCTCGTCTCGCTCGGCGACCGGATCGAGGAGATCTACAAGCGCAAGGGCGACGACTGGAAGCTCAGCTTCGTGATCGTCACCTCGCTGGTGCGCTCGCGCGGGGTGCTCGCGCTGATCTCCGAGTCCTCGAGCGCCTCAGTGACGCTCTCGGGCAAGGTGCCGGTGTCGGGCGTGAAGCTCAACGTCAACGACGTCTCGATCACCTCGAGCAGCGGGCAGATCGCGAAGTACCACTCGCCCAACTCCATCGTCACCCCGCTCTTCCAGCTCCACGAGCTCAAGGACCCGCTCATCGGCGGGCCCAAGTTCGTGCAGTACAAGTGAGCGCCGCGGGCTAGCGCCGCATCACCACGACGTACTGGTAGGGCAGCAGCTCGCGGTCGGTCCGAACGTGCGAGAACCCCAGCGCCGCGAGCTGCGCCACCACCACCTCGTCGGCGACCCGCATCGCGCGCGGCGGCCCGGGGGCGTCGTCCGGCGCGTCCTTCTTGAAGTCGACGACCGCCAGCAGCCCGCCGGGCGCCAGCGCGTCGCGCACGGCGGCGAAGAAGCGCGCGGGCGCCTCGACGTGGTGGTAGGTGTCGACCATGAGCGCGAGGTCCAGCCCCGCGGGCAGCCGCGGGTCCTCCGGCCCGCCGAGCAGCGGGCGCACGTTCGTCAGGCCCTCGCGCGTCGCCCGCTCGCCGAGGTAGCGGACCATGTCGGGTTCGACGTCCTCCGCGATGACCTCGCCGCGCGGCAGCGCCCGCGCCAGGCGCACGGTGAAGTAGCCGGTCCCCGCGCCGAGGTCCGCGACGCGCATCTCCGGCCGCAGACCGAGCGCCGCGATGACCTCGTCGGGCCGCTGCCAGGCGGCGCGCTCCGGGCTGTCGAACTGGGCCGCCCACGCCTCCGCGTCGTCGAAGCGGTGGTGCTTGTGGTGCCCGCCCCCGTGGTGGTGCGGGTCCGGTGCGACCTGTCCCTTCGAGCGGTGGTCGACGCGACCGGCGCCGCAGCCGAGTCCGTTGGAGAGGGCCACGATGGCGATCAGGCGCTTCACGCCGGCGAGCCTACACGCCCTCGGCCAGCGCCGCCAGCCGCTCACGCGCCGCGTCCCAGGGGAACCACCCGGGGCCCTCCGCTCGGGGCTCTTCCAGCACCCCGACGAAGCCCATGCCGGCGGCCTCGGCGAAGCGCTGATCGGCGAAGGCCCGGTCTCCGACCATCACCAGCGACGACGCCGGCAGCCCCATCCCCTCGAGCGTCTTGGCCGCCATCCGCGGCGCCGGCTTCATCGCGCCCTGCTCCTCCGTCACCAGGGTGAAGTCGAAGCGCGAGGGGTCGATCCCGAGGGCGCGCAGCCGTTCGTCGGCGCCGCGGTAGTCGCTGACGAGGCCGACCTTCAGCCCGGCCCGACGCAGCCGGACGAGCAGCGCGTCGACCCCGGGGTAGGGCCTCCCGACCGCGCGCACCGCCTCCAGCACCGTCGGCTCGTAGCGCTCGCCGATCCACCGCGTCCACGCCCTCCGCGCCCGCTCTCCGCCGCCGAGGCGCGCGAGGGTCTCGCGTCCGAGTGCGTCCCACGAGCCGAGGTCGACGCCCGCGAGCCCCTTGCGTACGCGCGTGTAGCGGACCAGGCGCGGCAGCGAGAGGAGCAGCCGCCGGATCACGAAGCGCTCGACCGGCCGCTTGTCGTAGAGCGTCCCGTCGAGGTCGAAGACGACTCCTCGCGTCGGCACCGGCGTACCCTATCCGCGCGCGCGCCGTCCGCCAAGGGCTCGGCGGAGCTGCAGCGCGCCGTCGCCGCGGCGACCTCAGCGCGCCTGGCCGGGTCCGCCGCCCGTTCGCTGCAACGCCGGTCGGGCGCGCGCGGGGCCTGCTGGACTCGCGTATGCTGGGCTCGATGACCCGCGCCGACCTCGCCACGCTCCTCCTGCTCGGACTCGCGAGCCAGGTCGGCTGCATCTTCCCTCCCCTCTGCGGCGACACCTCCGTGCTCGACGAGGACTACTACGTGTCTCCGGCGCTGGTCGAGATGGCGAAGAGCGACGGCGAGATCACCCTCGACGAGTGCCAGCGCCTGTGCGCCGCGCACTACCAGGGCGGCGGCAAGCCCCCGTCGACGACCGGATCCACGGGTGCGAGCACCGGCGTCGAGGTGACCAGCGGCGGCACCGACGACCCCACGGGCGGCGCCGCGACGTCGGGCACGTCGGGAGCTGCGACAGGGGGATCGACGGGCGCCTCGACCGGCGGGTCGGAGGGGAGCTCGAGCGGCAGCACGACAGAGTCCGAGCTGCTCCTGGAGGACATCGATCCCCTGACCACGATCATCGCCTGCTCCGTGAAGTCGGCCGACGTGATCACGTGCTCGCACGAGCTCGCGTGCTCGAGCTGGTGACCGCGTGCCCGCGGGCCGCTAGCGACCTCGCGCGTCGAATCCGGTCCTCCGCTCTGGTAGTGATCGAGGACTGGCGAGGGGTAACGTATGCAGTCGACGATGTGTTGGGTTCGAGGGGTGGGCGCGGCGGCGATGTTGGTCGCGCTCGGGTGCGGCGGTGGCAACGGCGGCAGCACGACGGAGGGCACCACGCAGGCGCCGGGATCGAGCACCGGGAGCCAGACGACGTCCGGCGACCCCACGACCTCGACAACGAACCCAGATCTGACGACCTCGAACGGGCCGACCGGCACCGGCACAGGTACGGGGACCACCGACGATCCGACGGGCACGAGCACGACGATGCCGGGCCCGACCTGCGGCGACGGCAAGGTCGACGCCGGGGAGGGCTGCGACGACGGCGACAACAACGGACCAGGCCAGGCCTGCTCCGCAGAGTGTCAACCCAACGCCTGCGGCGACGGCGACCAGGGCCCCGGCGAGGAGTGCGACGACGGGCCGAACAACGGCGACACCAACTCGTGCAAGAGCGACTGCACCAACAACACCTGCGGCGACGGCAAGAAGGGCCCGGGCGAGGGCTGCGACGACGGTAACCAGGTCGACAACGACGAGTGCTCCAACGGCTGCGTCCCGAGCTCGTGCGGCGACGGGGTCGTCGCCGCCACCGAGGAGTGTGACGACGGCAACCAGGACAACACCGACGCGTGCACCAACGCGTGCACCAACGCGACCTGCAGCGACGGCTTTGTCCAACCCGGCGAGGAGTGCGACCAGGGCTCCGACAACTCCGACAACGACGCCTGCACCCTCTCCTGCGCCAACAACGTCTGCGGCGACGGCCACGTCTTCAACGCCGGCAACGGGACGGAGGAGTGCGACGACGGCGGCGAGAACGGCCCCGGCAAGGCCTGCACCGCGGCCTGCAAGGCCAACGTCTGCGGCGACGGCGACAAGGGCCCCGACGACGAGTGCGACGACGGCAACAACGACCCCGGGGACGGCTGCTCGGCGACCTGCAAGCTCGAGGGCTGCGGCAACAAGGTCGTCGACCCGGGGGAGGTCTGCGACGACGGCAAGGACGGCGACAACGACGACGGCTGCACCGACATCTGCCAGCCGCCCTACTGCGGCGACGGCTTCGTCCAGGACAGCCTGAGCGAGGAGTGCGACGAGGGGGGCAACAACAACAACGGCGGCGCCTGCACCGTGGCCTGCAAGGCCGCGTTCTGCGGCGACGGCCTGATCCAGCAGGGCGTCGAGCAGTGCGACGACGGCGCCAACAACGGGCCGGGCAAGGCCTGCAACGCGATGTGTAAGACCAACTACTGCGGCGACGGCGACAAGAGCCCGAGCGAGGCCTGCGACGACGGCAACCAGAACAACAACGACGGCTGCACCACCGCGTGCAAGCTGGCGACCTGCGGCGACGGCTTCCAGCAGCCGGGCGAGGAGTGCGATCTGGGGGCCAACAACAACAACACCGGCGCTTGCACCCTCCTCTGCAAGCTCCCGAAGTGCGGCGACCTGTTCGTCCAGGCCGGCATCGGCGAGCAGTGCGACGACGGCAACCAGTCGAACACGGACGCCTGCCTGAACACCTGCAAGAGCGCCAAGTGCGGCGACGGCTTCGTCCAGCAGGGCGTCGAGCAGTGCGACGACGGCAACCAGAACAACAACGACGGCTGCACCAACATGTGCAAGACCCCGACCTGCTCCGACGGCATCAAGAACGGCGGGGAGACCGACATCGACTGCGGCGGGGCGACCTGCCCGAAGTGCGGGATCGGCAAGGCCTGCGGCGGTCACGCGGACTGCGGCGGGGCGATCTGCAGCGGCGGCCTCTGCGTCTACCCGAAGTCCTGCAACGAGCTGAAGCAGGCCGTCCCGGGCACGCCGACGGGGAGCTACGTGATCGACCCCGACGGCAACGGCGCGATCGCCCCGCTCACGGTCCGCTGCGAGATGGCCGTCGACGCCTGCGGCTACACCATGGTCCGCTTCAACGACGGCAACCTGGCCGGCAACCAGGACTCTTACGCCGCCAAGTGCGCGGCCGTGGGCATGGAGGTGATCGTCGCGCGCACGAAGCCCCACGCGACCGCGATCTACGCGTGGAACGGGAACGTCGTGCCCAACCTCTACAACGTGTTCCCCAAGTTCAACGGAGCGACCAACATCTTCAACTGGCAGGCGAAGTGCAAGGGCGTCCCCTGCACCTTCTGGATGACCGACAACGGCAACGGCGACGTGGCCTGCGGCGGCTTCGAGCCGAACGGCGACAACAACGTCAACTACCGCATCTACAAGTGGAACGAGGGCTGCGGCGTGCAGGGCGGCTGGAACGACGCCAACAACACCATGCAGTACACCGGCTGGGTGATCTGCTCGCCCAACGACTGCTGAACGCGAGCTCCCTGGCCGGGACCGCGCGGTGCGTCCGACGCCGAGCTCGCTCAGGGCGTCCCGGGCCACGCGGCCGCACGTTCACGCCCGGGCCGGTGCCCCGAGCTTCGGGCATCATCGCGTCATGGCGGTGATCCAGCGGGCGGGCCCAGCCCTCGGCGCCGCGGCGCTCGGGGTCGTCGCCCTCGAGGTGCTCGCGCTGGCGTGGCTCGTCGCGGCCGTCCCGAGCATCGAGCGCTCGGTCGACCCCGCGCGACCGCTCGCGCCGCAGCTCGAGGAGATCGACCGCGCGGTGATCCAGCAGCTCCCGCCCCTCGTCGGGCGCTTCGCGGGGGGAGCGCTCGCGACCTACCACGAGCACCGCGCGGCCCTCGTCGAACCGGCGTCGGCCTCCGCGGCGACGGATCACGTGCGTGCGCTGAACGACGCGCTCGCGCGGATCGAGGCGCGGACCCACGGCGCGACCGCCTTGCTCCTCGCGGCGCTGCTCCTCGGCGGGAGCGGCCTCGCGTCGACGCTCCTCCGTCGACCCTCGGTCGCCTCGCTCCTCGCCCCGCTCGGGGGCGGCCTCGCGGCCACGCCGGTGATCACGGAGCCCCTCGCGGGCGCCGACTACGGGGCCGGGCTCGTGCCCTTCGTGGCGCCGCTGCTGATCGGCGGCGGCGCCCTCCTGCTGGCGAACCTCGCGGCGCTCCGCGAGCCGGTATTCCGGGCAGGGGGGGCCTTCGCCCGTCACCCCCGCCTCCTCGGTGCGCTCGTCGCCGTCGGCATCGGCGGGCTCGGCGTGGCGGTGATAGCGATCGATGACACCGCCCGCCTGAGCTTCTTCGTCTCGATCGGCGCCGTCCTCGTCGCCAACGCGCTCGTCTTCCTGGTGTCGGCGCTCTTCCTCGCGGCCCGCAAGTAGGGCGGCTGCCGGCGGACCGCCCGGTCCCTTGCGCCGCTCGGGCCGATCCACGATCCTCAGCGCGAGATGTCCATCCGCACCCTGCTCCTCGCGCTCGCGCTGCCGGCGTGCTCGGGGCCCGATCCGGGGACGAGCTCCGCGTCGTCCTCCGGTGTCGCCACGAGCGGCGGGCCCGGGACGAGCAGCCCATCGAGCGGAGCGTTCGTCACCGACAGCGACGCGAGCCCGACCCTGGGGAGCGGCGGCGAGAGCACCACCTCCGCAGGGAGCGGCGCGACGAGCAGCGGCACCAGCGGGCTCAAGCTCGACGTCGGCGCCGACACCGACGGCCTCCCGCCTGGTTGTTCGCCCGGCACGGAGTTCATCTACCTGCTGACGAACGCCGCCCCGGCCAAGCTGCTGCGCTTCTCGCCGGCGACCCTGGCGCTCGCGGAGGTCGGCGACGCCGACTGCACCGATCAGGGCCAGCCCTACGCGCTCGCGGTGTCGCGTGACGCGACGATCTGGGCCCACTGGATCAGCCCGGAGCAGCTCTTCCAGCTCTCCGCGTTGGACGCCGCGTGCGTGGCGACCGGCTACGACCCGGTCAAGACGACCTACGACTTCTTCGGCTTCGGCTTCGTCGCGCCGCCGGACGACATCGCCAGCGAGCGTCTCTTCGTCGCCGGGGGGACCTACCAGCAGGGCCTCGGCAACGGCACGAACCTCGGGGTCCTCGACCTCGGCACCTTCTTGATCGACGAGCGCCCCGCGCTGCCCGGCGGCTTCCCGCCCGCGCTGACGGGCAACGCCGCGGGCGACCTGTGGGGCCTCTTCGTCGGCGGCGGCAAGGACCTGATGCTCGCCCGCGTCGACACCGAGACCGCGGAGGTCCTGGAGAGCATCCCGCTCCCGGGGCTCAGCGCCCAGAACTACGCGCTGGGCTTCTGGGGCGGCCTCCTCTATGTGTTCGCCGACGCGCGCGCCTTCGCGGTCGACCCGCAGATCGGGACGCCCGAGCTGGTCGTCGCCGACCTCGGGCATCAGATCATCGGCGCGGGCCAGTCGACCTGCGTACCCCTCATCCCGCAGTGAGGGCGGGGCTCAGTGGCCGGTGACCTGGGAGTCCTCGGTAGGAGGCACCGCGCACCCGCCACACCCCGCTCGAACCATGCTCTTGATCCGCATGTTGCTCCTCCGTCCCGCGACCCCCGACATTCTGGGCGACGCACCTACACGGCGCAAGGCGCGGACTGGCGCGCGCGCGTCACGCAGCGCGGGCCCGTCGCGTCCACAGGGTCACGAGCGCGAGGCCGGCGACGATGTGCCAGATCCCCCACGTCGCGGCGATCAGCGCCATGCCGCCGAGGCCGCCGAAGAAGTCGAAGATCAGGATCAGGCCGAGGCCCGAGTTCTGGATCCCGACCTCGATCGTGATCGCCCGGCGGTCGGCGACCGAGAGCCGCGCCGCGCGTGAGATCAGGTGGCCCGCGAGGAAGGCGAGGGCGTTGTGGACGAAGACGAGGCCGAAGACGAGGCCGACGTGCGTGCCGATCGCGCCGACGTTGCGGGCGAAGGCCGCGGCGATGAAGCCGACGATCGCCACGACGGAGAGCGCGCGGGCGGGGCGACGGAGCCTGGCCGCGAGGCCGGGGGCGCGGGCCGCGATGGTCATGCCGACCACCAGCGGGATCCCGAGGAGGAGCGCGATCGTGCCGACCATCGAGATCGGATCGAGGGCGATCGTCCGCAGGAGGCCCGCGGTGCCGGGGTAGAGGCCGCCCCAGAACGCGAGGTTCATCGGCGTGGTGACGATCGCCAGCACCGTGGTGAAGGCGGTCATCGAGATCGAGAGGCTCGTGTTGCCGCGGCCGAGGTGCGTCAGGAGGCTCGAGACGTTGCCCCCCGGACAGGCGGCGACGAGGAGCATGCCGAGGGCGACGCTGGGGGGCGGCTGAAGGGCGGCGATGAGGAGGAAGGTGAGCGCGGGGAGGGCGACGAGCTGACCGAAGAGACCGAC
>CAZMML010000091.1:0-9252 GCA_964567335.1 uncultured Nannocystis sp.
GGACTCACGCGCCGCCCCGCGGCGTGCTAAGGGTGATGAGCCCGTGACGGTCTACCTCCTGAACGAGGCGCTGCTCTTCCCGGATCCGCGCGAGGCGGAGCCCGACGGCCTGCTGGCGATCGGCGGGGACCTCCGCCCCGAGCGCGTCGTCCTCGCGTACGCGCTCGGGATCTTCCCCTGGAGCTCGGTCGGGCAGCCGCTGATGTGGTGGAGCCCCGCGCCGCGCGCGACCCTCGCGCCCGGAGAGATCCGCGTCGGCCGCTCGCTGCGCAAGACGATCCGTCGCGGCCGCTTCCGCCTCAGCCTCGATCGCGCCTTCGAGGCGGTCATCGACGCCTGCGCCCTGCCCAGGCCCGGCCAGGAGGGCACCTGGATCACCCCGGAGCTGCGGCGCACCTTCCTCGACCTCCACCGCGTCGGCCTCGCGCACAGCGCCGAGGTGTGGCGCGAGGACCGCCTCGTCGGCGGCGTCTACGGGCTCGCGCTCGGCGCCGCCTTCTGCGGCGAGAGCATGTTCGCCGCCGAGGACGACGCCTCCAAGGTCGGCTTCGTGGCGCTCGCGGAGCAGCTGCGGCGCTGGGGCTTCACCATGATCGACTGCCAGGTCGAGTCGGACCACCTGCGCCGCTTCGGCGCCCTACCCCTGGGGCGCGAGGAGTTCCTGCGCCGGCTCGCGGACGCGGTGGTCCGCCCGGGCAAGATCGGCGCCTGGTCGCTCGACCCTGACCTCCAGGGGCGGCCCGCCGTCTCGCCCGCGCCGCAGGACATATCCGAAGAGACAGACGCCACGGAGGCCGCGCAGGCAGCCCCCGCGCCGGCCCCCGGCGGCCCGCTGCACGAGGCGTGACCTCGGCGAGGCGCGCGGCTATGATGCCGCTCCCGCATGAACGCCCGCCGCGCCGCCCGGCTCCTCGCCCCGCTCGTCCTCTCCGCCTGCACGGCCAAGCCGCCCGCCCCCACCCCGCCGCGGGCGCACGAGCCCGGCGCGCCGCCGCCTGCGCCCGCGCCCGCCCCCGCCGCGGGCGCCGCCGAGGCGCCGAAGTGGGACGTCAGCGATCCGCCCGGCGACGAGACCGAGGTCGCGATCGACGTCCGCGAGGGCACCTGGATCAGCCTCGACGTCAGCCCCGACGGCCAGGAGATCGTCTTCGACCTGCTCGGTGACCTCTACGCGCTCCCGATCGCGGGGGGGGAGGCGCGCGCGCTGACCAGCGGGATGGCCTGGGACATGCAGCCGCGCTACAGCCCGGACGGGCGCTGGATCGCCTTCACCAGCGATCGCGGCGGCGGCGACAACATCTGGGTCCTGCCGCGCGCAGGCGGCGAGGCGCGGCAGATCACCAGGGAGGACTTCCGGCTCCTCGTCAGCCCGACCTGGTCGCCCGACGGCAACTTCATCGCCGCGCGCAAGCACTTCACCAAGCGGCGGAGCCTCGGCACCGGCGAGATCTGGCTCTACCACGTCTCCGGCGGCAAGGGCCTGCCGATGACCGAGAAGCCGAACGACCAGAAGGACGTCGGCGAGCCCGCCTTCTCGCCCGACGGTCGCTACCTCTACTACAGCCACGACGCCACCCCGGGGCCCTTCTTCGAGTACAACAAGGACCCCTACGCCGGGATCTACGCGATCCAGCGGCTCGAGCGCGCGACCGGGCGGATCGAGCTCCTGGCCGGAGGACCAGGCGGCGCCGCGCGCCCGACCCCCTCCCGCGACGGCAAGCTGCTCGCCTACGTGCGACGCGTCGGCGCCAGGCCGGACGCGCCGACCGACACCGTCCTCTACGTCCGCGACCTGCAGAGCGGCGAGGAGCGCCCGGTCGCCCGCGGCCTCGACCGCGACAACCAGGAGACCTGGGCGATCCACGGCGTGTACCCGGCGATGGCCTTCTCGCCGGACGACCGCGCGATCATCTACTGGGCCGGCGGCAAGATCTGGCGCGTCGAGCTCGCCACCGGCGAGCGGCGCGAGGTGCCCTTCCACGTCAAGGCGACCCGCAAGGTCGCGCCCGCGGCCCGCTACCCCGTCCAGGTCGCGCCGCCCGAGTTCCCGGTGCGCATGCTGCGGTGGGTGACCACCAGCCCCGACGGCAAGAGCGTCGTGTACCAGGCGCTCGGCAAGCTCTACGTCAAGACCTTGCCCGAGGGCCAGCCGCGCCGACTCACCGCGCAGAGCGACCACGTCGAGCTCTACCCGACCTTCTCGCGCGACGGAAAGTGGATCGCCTACACGACCTGGGACGATCAGGGGCTCGGCAGCGTCCGCGTGATCCCGGTCAAGGGCGGCAAGCCCCGCGTCCTGACCCGCGAGCCGGGGCACTACGTCGAGCCCGTCTTCTCGCCCTCGGGTCGCACCCTCGCCTACCGCAAGATCGGCGGCGGCTACACCCGCACGCCCGCGTGGTCGCAGGAGCTCGGGATCTACACCGTCGCCGTCAAGGGCGACACGCCGCCGCTGCTGACCTCGCGCGAGGGCGACGCGCCGCACTTCGGCGCCGACGAGGACCGCGTCTTCTACGAGCGCTCCGGCGACGACAAGCGCGAGCTGTGGAGCGTCGAGCTCGACGGCAGCGACGCGCACCTGCACGCGACGAGCGAGCTCGCCACGGTCTTCCGCGTCTCGCCCGACGGCCGCTGGATCGCCTGGCAGGAGGGCTTCCAGGCCCTGATCGCGCCCTTCCCCGCGACCGGCCGCACGATCGAGCTCGGCCCCAAGATGGAGTCCGTCCCCGTGGCCCGGGTCTCCAAGGACGCCGGCGACTACCTGCACTGGTCCGGGGACAGCGCCACCCTGCGCTGGTCGCTCGGCCCGCGCCTCTACACCCGCGCGCTCGCGGAGGCCTTCGCCTTCTTGCGCGCGGGCGCGACGCCGGGCGTCGCCCCTGCCTCCGCGCCGACGCCCGGCGCGCCCTCCGCTGCGCCCGCCGCCGCACCCGCAGCGACGAGCGCCCCTGCCGACGCGCCGAGCGTCGAGATCGGCTTCAACCAGCCGACCGCCCGCCCGCGCGGGGTCATCGCCCTCGTCGGTGCCCGCGTGATCACCATGAAGGGCGACGAGGTGATCAGCCCCGCCACGATCGTGATCGAGGACGATCGGATCAAGGCCGTCGGCCCGCAGGCGCAGGTCCAGATCCCCGCGGGCGCCCGCCAGATCGCCCTCGGCGGGGCGACCGTGATCCCCGGCCTCATCGACGTCCACGCCCACGGCTCGGCCGGCGAGGACGGCCTGATCCCCGAGCAGAATTGGGTCCACCTCGCCGCGCTCGCCTTCGGGGTGACGACGGTCCACGACCCGAGCAACGACACCGCGACGATCTTCGCCGCCAGCGAGCTGCAGCGCGCCGGACAGATCGTCGCCCCGCGGATCTTCTCGACCGGCACGATCCTCTACGGCGCGCTCGCCCCCTTCAAGGCCCAGGTCGACGGCCTCGACGACGCGCGCGCCCACCTGCGCCGCATGCAGGCCGTCGGCGCCTTCTCGGTCAAGAGCTACAACCAGCCGCGCCGCGAGCAGCGCCAGCAGATCCTCGCCGCCGCGCGCGAGCTCAAGATGATGGTCGTGCCGGAGGGCGGCGCCCTCTACCAGCACAACATGACGATGGTCGTCGACGGCCACACCGGCGTCGAGCACGCCATGCCGATCGGCGCCGCGTACGCCGACGTCATGCAGCTCTGGGGCGGCACCCAGGTCGGCTACACCCCGACCCTCGGCGTCGCCTACGGCGGCCTCGGCGGCGAGCACTACTGGTACGCGACCGGCGACGTGTGGAAGAGCCCGACGCTGAGCCGCTTCGTGCCGCAGTTCGCCTACGCCGGTCGGGCCTACCGCCGCGTCACCGCCTCCGAGGGCGACTGGAACCACGTCCGCTCGGCCCGGATCGCGAAGCAGCTCAGCGACGCCGGCGTGCGGGTCAACATCGGCGCGCACGGCCAGCGCGAGGGCCTCGGCGCGCACTGGGAGCTGTGGATGCTCGTCCAGGGCGGGATGACCCCGCACGAGGCGCTGCGCGCCGGGACCCTCAACGGCGCCCGCTACGTCGGCCTCGACGCCGACCTCGGCTCGATCGAGCCCGGCAAGCTCGCCGACCTCGTGGTCCTCGCCAAGGATCCGCTGGTCGAGATCCGCAACACCGACTCGCTGACCCACGTGATCCTCGGCGGCCGCGTCTTCGAGGCGGCCACGCTCGGCGAGGTCGGCGGGGCCGGCTGGCGCCCGCAGCCGGGCTTTTGGGCCACCTCGCAGGGCGCCGCCGGTCCCGGCGCCCCGCCGCGCCACGCTCGCTGCAACCACGATCTCTGAGCCGCCTCAGAAGGGCTGCTCGGCGCTGAGCATCAGCTTGAGCGAGAGCTGGTAGAGCTCGCTGTCGCGGGTGACCAGGCGCGGCGAGTGCTCGATCACCTCGGCCAGCGGCACCGCGACCACCCGCGGCCCGCGGCAGCCGACCATCACGTCGCCCTCCAGGCTCGGACCGCCGGCGAGCGCCCCCGCCTGCGCGATGTCGGCCGCGGCCGCGCCGAGCAGGCCCGCGAGCGTGTTGTCGAGCGCGGAGGGGCTGCCCCCGCGGGCGACGTGGCCGACCGAGTTGATCCGCACCTCCATCGGGTGCCCGAGGTGGGCCTCGATCGCGCGGTCGTCCTCGAGCTTGCGGCGCAGGACCTCGCACCAGTCCGCGCCCGCGCGGCGGAGCACGCCCTCGGCGACGACGATGACGAAGTAGCGGTAGTCGCGGCGTACGCCCGCGACCAGGCGGCGGACGATCTGCGCGTGGTCCCAGGTCTCCGGCACCTCGGGGATCGCCACCACCGCCGCGCCGCCCGCGATCGCCGACTGCAGCGCGAGCCAGCCCGAGGTGTTGCCCATCACCTCGAGGATGATCGCCCGGCGGTGCGACTCGATCGTGTCGCGCAGCTTGCGGATCGCGTCGACGACGTTGTTGAGCGCGGTGTCGTAGCCGATCGAGTAGTCGGTCCCGTGGAGGTCGTTGTCGATCGTCCCCGGGATCCCGATCACGCGGAAGGGCCGGCGCGGGAAGTGCTCGCGGAACGCGTCGCCGATCAGGCGGGCGCCGCGGAACGACCCGTCGCCGCCGATCACCATCAGGTTGTCGACGCGCATCTGGTAGAGGTTGATCGCCGCGACCTTCAGGAAGTCCTCGCGCGCCGCGAGGCGCTCGGCGTAGGTCGGGCTGCCCGGCGGCGGGAGCACCAGCTCGGGCACGCGCCCGGTGCCGATGAAGGTCCCGCCGCGGTGGATGATGTCGCGGACCGCCCGGCGGTCGACGCTGCGGTCGGACGAGGAGTCGAGGCGGCGCGCGAGCCCGCGGAAGCCGTCGCGGAAGAAGTGCAGCTCGCACTCCGGGTCGCGCATCTTCAGGCTGCGGAAGGCCGCGCGCACGGCCGCGTTCATGCCCGGGGCGTCGCCCCCGCTCGTCAGGATCCCGATGCTCATACGCTCGTCTTCCGTCCGCTGCGCCGCGCCTTCCGGCCGCGCGGGCGCCGGAGTATACCGGAGCGGTGAGCCTGACCCCGCGCGCGACCTCGCTGGTCCTCGCCCTCGCGTCGTGCCGCCCGAGCTACGTCGTCGGCCCGGCCCCGCCCCCCGCCCTCCCCTGCCCTGAGCCCCCGCCCGCCGCGGCCGCGCCCCCGCCCGCGAAGACGCCCGCGGAGGAGCTCGCCGCCTACATCGCCGCGCACTACGTCAAGCGCGAGGTGCGGATCCCCATGCGCGACGGGGTGCACCTCTTCACGGCGATCTACGCCCCGAAGGACAACACCCGCCCCTACCCGATCCTCATGAGGCGCACCCCCTACAGCGTGGGGCCCTACGGGGAGGACAAGCTCCCGCCCAAGCTCGGCCCGAGCGCGCCCTTCGCCGCCGCCGGCTACATCTTCGTCGACCAGGACGTCCGCGGCGCCTTCATGTCCGAGGGCGACTTCGTCGACGTCCGGCCGCACATGTCCGTCAAGACAGGCCCCAGGGACGTCGACGAGAGCAGCGACACCTTCGACACGATCACCTGGCTGCTCGCCAACGTCCCCGGCCACAACGGCAAGGTCGGCCTCTACGGGATCTCGTACCCCGGCTTCTACGCCGCGGCCGGCATGATCGACCCCCACCCGGCGCTCGCCGCGGTCAGCCCGCAGGCGCCGATCGCCGACTGGTGGTACGACGACTTCCACCACAACGGCGCCTTCTTCCTCCCGCACGCCTTCAACTTCTTCGTCAACTTCGGCCGGCCGCGCCCGGAGCCGCGCCCGGACCGGCTGCCGCCCTTCCAGCACGGCACGCCCGACGGCTACCAGTTCTTCCTCGACCTCGGGCCGCTGGCGGGCGCGGCGAGGCACATGAAGGGCGAGGTCGCCTTCTGGGACGAGCTCGTGCGCCACCCCGACTACGATGAATTCTGGCGCGCCCGCGACCTGCTCCCGCACCTCCGCAAGGTCGCCCCGGCGGTGATGACGGTCGGCGGCTGGTACGACGCCGAGGACCTCTACGGCCCGCTGCGGATCTACGACGCCGTCGAGCGCAACAACCCGGGCATCTACAACATCCTCGTGATGGGCCCCTGGGGTCACGGCGGATGGTCGCGGACCGAGGGCGACCGACTCGGCGACATCCACTTCGGCGCCAAGACCTCGCAGGAGTACCAGCAGCGCCTCGAGCTGCCCTTCTTCGAATTCTTCCTCAAGGGCGTCGGCGCCGCGCCCGCGGGCGAGGCCCACGTCTTCGACGGCGGCGCCCTGCAGTGGCGCACCTTCGCCGCCTGGCCGCCGCCCGCGCGACCCCAAGAGCTCCACCTCGGGATCGGGGGGTCGCTCGCGCCGGCCCCCTCCGCGGCCCGCGGCGCTGACGCCTTCGTCAGCGATCCCGCGCGCCCCGTCCCCTATACGCAGGACGTGGCGATCGGCATGACCAAGGAGTTCATGACCGAGGACCAACGCTTCGCCGCCCGGCGCCCCGACGTCCTCGTCTACCAGACCGAGCCGCTGGCCGCCGACCTCACCGTCGCCGGCCCGATCGAGGTCGAGCTGTGGGTGACCACCACGGGCACCGACGCCGATTGGGTCGTGAAGCTGATCGACGTCCTGCCCCAGAACACGCCCGACCCGCCCGACCCGCGGCGCGGCGCGCGGCTCGGCGGCTACCAGCGGCTCGTCCGCGGCGACGTGATCCGCGGCCGCTACCGCGACAGCCGCGAGCGCCCCACCCCCTTCGCCCCCGGGAGGCCCACGCGCGTGCGCGTGCCCCTGCTCGACGTCCTGCACACCTTCAAGAAGGGCCACCGCGTGATGATCCACGTGCAGAGCACATGGTTCCCGCTGGTCGATCGCAACCCCCAGACCTACGTGCCCAACATCTTCCGCGCCGCGCCCGACGACTTCAAGGCGCAGACCCACCGCGTCCTGCGGGGTGGCGCCCAGTCGAGTCGGATCTCCCTCCCCGTGCTGCCCTGAGGCTCAGCCGCGGCGCTTCAGCGTGAGCTTGGTCTGGCACCACTGCGCCGGCGGAGACAGGAGCGGCGCCGCGACCAGCGGCTTCTTCGAGGCGCACACCTGCTTCGTGATCAGGTTGAAGAAGGCGGCGGTCACCTCGATCGCGCCGCCCTCGGCGGGCGCGAGGCGCATCATAGCGATGGAGTTATTGTCGTCCGTCCCGCAGTGGTAGGCCTTCAGCTTCGGCGCCTTCGCCTGGTCCCCTGGGAACTTCAGCGGGAAGGTCAGCTTGCCGCGGTCCTGGATGTCGAAGGACCCCGCGGCGATCGACTCGATCGTCGGGATCATGCAGGCGGGCGAGGTCACAAGCTCCCACACCCGGCGCCCCGGCCCGACCTCGATCTCGAGCAGGCGGCTGTGGTGCACGTCGCCGGAGAGCACCAGCACGTCGTAGGGCGCCGCCGCCAACGCGCGCCAGATCCGGGCGTACTCGGCGGCGAAGTCCGGCGGCTGGTAGTCCATCCAGTTGCCCGTCTCGATCCAGAGCGGCTGGCCGAACATCGCGATCCCCGGGGCCTTCAGCCCCGCCGCCCAGCGCTCGAAGGCTACGAGCTCTGCCTCGCTGGTCATGCGGGGCTTGTCCGTCTTCATGATCGAGCGGCCCGCCCGCAGGTCGAGCGCGAAGCACGAGACCGGCGGGATCTCGAAGTGGTACGAGAAGCCCGAGCGCGCCGCGGGCGGCGGATTGAGCGCGACCTGGAAGAGGCGCAGCGCCGCGAGGCCCGCCTTCATGTACGCGTCGCGGTTGCCCGCGTCCATGCTCCGCGCGAGGTGGATCTGCCACTCGGGGTAGTTGTTCCACAGCTCGTGGTCGTCCCACAGGCAGAAGGTCGGCAGGTACGAGAGCACGTCGGCGTAGGAGCTGCGCCAGTAGTACTGCAGATAGCGCCCGATCGTCTCCTCCGCGCCGCTGCGGTTGTGTGTCGGCGCGCGCCCGACGTCGACGTAGATGTTGTCGCCGAGCAGGAGCTTGGCCGAGAGCCGCCCGAAGCCCGGCGCCGCGTGCAGCAGGCGCAGGTAATCCTTGTCGCGCCCGAAGGCCTCGTAGTAGCAAGTCGCCACCGCGACGCTCAGGCCCTCGCGCGGGAGCTGCGCCGGGAAGGTGCGCACGTGGACCGAAGCCCCGTCGCCCGTCACCTGGTAGTCCGCGCCGGGCCGCAGGCCCGAGGCCTCGGCGAGGTAGAGCCGGAGCCCCGCGCGGAGGATGTGCTGGTCCACCACCGGATCGCCGGCCTCGTGCGCGCGCACGCTGAGCCCCGGCGCCGCGCCGCCGCCGACCGCCTCGAGCTTCAGCGCCGGCTGGTCCTTCCGATCGGTGAGGACGAGCGCCCGCAGGCGCTCGGTGCTGACAGCTCCAGGGATGATACGAGTGGGCACACGACCACCGTGACATAGTTGCCACCGCGTCGCCACCGCATCGCCGCCGCTCCGACACGCGCTCTTGTGGGGCGTACGCCTGGGCGGCTACCCTGGGCCATGCCGATCCTCGCCCGCGACGGCGCGCGGCTCGCCTACGACGACCTCGGCGCGGGGCCGAGGGTCGTCCTGCTCGCGCACAACCTCTTCACCCACCGCGGCACCTTCCGAGCCGTCGCCGAGCGCCTCGCCCGCCGCGCGCGTGTGCTCAACGTCGACCTCCGCGGCCACGGCGAGAGCGGCGGCACGCGGGCCCCCTTCTCCACGCCCGAGCTCGCGGGCGACCTCGCCGCGCTCCTCGACGCGCTGGCGATCCCGCGGGCGCTGCTCGTCGGCACCTCGCTC
>CAZMML010000092.1:0-9237 GCA_964567335.1 uncultured Nannocystis sp.
GTGCCGATGGAGGCCGCGGAGGCTGGCGTCCCGTTCCACATGCCGGCGTCGCATCCCATGCGGACCGTGGAGGCGCTGCGTGCCACGCTCCTGGCGGACTGCGATCCCGCCGTGATCCACCGGATCTACCGCGCCTACTGGGAAGACGGCGCCGAGCCCTCCGCCCGCGACACCCTCGCCGCCGCCCTCCGCGACGTCGGGCTCCCCGTCGAGGAGACCCTCGCCCGCGCCGAGTCGCAGGAGATCAAGGACGAGCTCCGCCGCCGCACCGACGAGGCCGTCGAGCGCGGCGTCTTCGGCGTCCCGACCTTCTTCGTCGACGGCGCGCTCTTCTGGGGACAGGACCGCATGGACATGGTCGAGGCGGCGCTCGGCGGCTCGCCCCCCGCGGAGCGCCCCGCCCCCCGCGACCCCGTCGACTTCTACTTCGACTACTCGAGCCCCTTCGCCTACCTGGCGATCTCCCGCGTCGAGGCCGAGCTCGGCGCCCTCGCCCGCTGGCGGCCGATCCTCCTCGGCGGCCTCTTCCGCAGCATCGGCACCCCCGACGTCCCCCTGCTCCACCAGAGCGAGGCCAAGCGCAACCACACCATGGCCGACCTCCTCCGCCAGGCCGAGCGCGCCGGCGTGCCCTTCCGCTTCCCCTCCTTCTTCCCCGTCCGCACCGTCCTCCCGCTCCGCGTCACCCTCGCGGCCGGCACGCCCCCCGCCCTCGTCCGCGCGCTCGCCCGGGCGCTCTGGGGCGAGGAGCGCGACATCAGCGACCCCGCCGTCGTCGCTTCGATCTGCGACTCCCTCGGCCTCCCCGGCGCCGAGCTCCTCGCCCGCGCCGAGACCCCCGAGATCAAGGCCGCCCTGCACGCGAACAACGCCGCCGCCGAGGCCGCCGGCGCCTTCGGCGTCCCCACCTTCGTCGTCCACACCACAGGCCACGGCCCCCAGCTCTACTGGGGCGCCGACCGCCTCGCCCTCGCCGCCGCGGCCTCCGCCGGCGACGCCTCCGCGATCTGACCCCGGGCCCGTCTGCCCGCCACCCGCACGCGGAGCGCTTCGCGCTACCATCCGGCCATGCAGCGCCGCGCCCGCGTGTTCATCCTCCCCCTCGCGCTCTTCGCCTGCGGCGACGACGCCCCGACCTCCACGTCGCAGGCCAGCGGGACCACCAGCGCGACCAGCGTGACCACCGAGGCCTCCTCGACCTCGAGTACCGGCACCACCACCGACGTCGTCACCGCGGGCAGCGGCACCGAGGGCGCCTCGGCCACCACGGGCACCGGCAGCTCGACCACCCTCGGCACCACCACCACCGACGGCACCACCACCACCACCACCGAGGGCACCACCACATCCTCCACCACCGACGGCTCCTCGACCTCGCAGGGCTCGAGCGGCGGCTCCTCCACGACCGGCGGCGGCGAGGCCTGCGCCTGCCCCGACATCGAGGTCCCGCTCGACGACGGCATCTTCGTCCTCTCCGGCGACGCCGAGCTGTGGAAGTTCTTCCCCGAGACCAACACCTTCGACATGCTCGGCCCGCTCAATTGCGGCATGACCGACACCTTCTCGATGGCCGTGGACCGCCTCGGCTTCGCCTGGGTGCAGTTCTTCGGCGGCGACCTGCGCAAGGTCGACGTCACCGACGTCACGAAGTGCAGCGACCCCGGCTTCGTCCCCGGTCAGAACGGCGTCATGAACTTCGGCATGGCCTTCGTCTCCAACAGCGAGAGCGACGCCTGCGACCGGATCTACGGCAACTCCTACAGCGGCCTCGGCCCCTTCAGCGAGGGCCCGAACATCGGCGACTTCATCACCGTCGACCCCGACACCCTCAAGCTCTCCAAGCTCGGCAAGACCAACTTCGACGGCGCCGAGGTCACCGGCACCGGCGACGGCCGCGCGTTCCTCTTCGGCGGCACCAACCCCTCCAAGCTCGTCGAGGTCGACAAGATGAACGGCGCCCCCGTGCAGGTGCTCCCCCTCGCCGGCCTCGAGATCAACAACGGCGCCTTCGCCTTCGCCTTCTTCGGCGGCGACTTCTACTTCTTCACCGACAGCAACAACGACTTCACCAGCAGCGAGGTCACCCACCTCGACTACGACGACAGCGACATGAACGGCAAGCAGGACCTGACCAAGCTCGTCAACGCCGCCCCGCTCCTGATCGTCGGCGCCGGCGTCTCCACCTGCGCCCCGACCGCCCCGCAGTGAGCCCCGCGCGGCTCACTTCTTCACGCGGGCCGGGGACCGCCGAACGCCGCCGCGACCGCCGCCTCGAGCCCCTCGATCTGCACGTCGCTGAGCGCCGCGAAGTGCCGGCTCCGCTTCGTCTGGGAGAGCTTGTGCGGCGGCGCATGACAGAGCGTGACGAAGAGGTCCTCGAGGCGATCGGGGAGGTCGACGACGAGGCGCATGCGCCGCTTCGCCTGGTCGTACCTGCGCAGGAAGTCGATCTCCTGCACGAGCTCACGATCGATCGTCCCCTCGATCCACCCGTAGAGCGCCTCGGCGTGAGGAGTGAGGTCGAGGTAGGCGTAGAGGTGCGCGTCGTTGCCACGGGCGAGCAGCTCTCGCCCTTCGAAGTCGTGCTCCACGTGCGGCATGATCTGTCGGTCGACGGCCGTGAGCACCTCGTCATAGCGCGGGAAGTCGGCCAGGATCGCCGCCGACACCGGGAAGACCAGGTTCTTGGGCGCAAAGCCGAGCCGCGCCAGCATCCAGTGGATGAGGAAGCGGTGGAGACGGCCGTTGCCGTCCAGGAAGGGGTGGATGTAGACGAACGCGAACGCGACGGCCGCGGCGGCGATCGGAGCGGGCACGCCAGCCCCGGGGCGACTGAGGCGACGCGCGAGCTCCTCGAGGCCCTTCATCATCGCCGGGACGTCTTCTGGGCGCGGCGGGACGTAGTGGACGCGCTCCGCGCCGCGGATCGTCTGACCGATGAAGTTCTGGTCACGTCGGTACTGGTCCTCGCGGAACTCCCGGTCGACGATCGTGTGCTGGGCACGGACCAGCATGTTCTGGCTCAACTCCGAGGACTCACCCAGGCGCGAGAGCAGCGCCACGAAGCGCTCCTCTCGCGTGCCGCGCACCTCGACCCGTTCGATGGCGAAGGACGACTTCGTCTCTTTCGTGTAGAGGTAACGCACCGCCCGGAGCAGGAGGCCGGGATCGCAGTCCGAGACGATCTTTTGCACCCGCTCCGCGAGCGGCTTGGCGATCGCGGCTTCGAGACGCTCGCTCCGACGGATCATCGGGCACAGGACGGCTGTCCCGAGCAGGTTGTTGACGATCGCGTGGCGCGGGCTTCGCTCGCCCGCGAGGGTGAAGTAGCGCTCCGGATCGGCGAGCAACTCGGACTTGAGACGCGTCGCGTCTGGCAGATCGAGGCGACCGCCGGAGAGCCACTCCCGGAGGAACCAGAGCTGCCGCAGGTGCTTCCCCGTCGGCTTCCCGCGGAGCTCCTGCGTCAGCTCGGCGTCGAGCTGCGGCAGCACCTGTTGAAGGATGGCGAGCTCGAGGCCGTCGTACTTCAGCGCGAAGACGAGGTGCCCGATCGGGGAGTCGTCCCGCACGTAGCTCTGCGAGAACACCTGGACCTCATGATCGGCCCTGACTTCACGGTGGGGCGTGCCCGCGTCGGCGTACGAGCGGTGATAGGACCCGGCCGTTCGCGGGCGAAACTGTTCCAGGAGCCACGTGTAGCCGAGCGGTTTCAAAAACCTCGCGAACCTCTTGAAAAGATCGCGATTGACATTAACCTCTAAAAATTATCATGCAATCGGCGCGAATCACGCACATGTGCGTTTTGAAATCCCGTGCATTTCTATGAAAATCCTTGCTCCGGCTAGGAACCCAAGAAAATTTCCTTGCAGCACGGAGCGTCTGCGCCCGTGGCGCGGGGGCGCCCGCGGCTCACTTCTGCCACAGGAACTTCGCCCCGTGCGGGCACGCGAAGAGGTAGCCCGCGCCGCCGCCGAAGTTCAGCGCCTTGTCGAGCCGCTCGTCGAGCTGCGCGACGAAGGGCATCGGACCCCCGCAGGCCTCGCACTCGGGCGTGTCGTCGCCCTGGATCCACGCCGGATAGCCGCCGACCTTCGAGGTGTCCTCTGGGGCCTCCGCGTTCTCTTCGACCGCGGGATCGATCTCGAAGCGGGGCTTGTACGCGATCTTCCGCGCCTTCATCGCTGCGATCGGCGCCTCGCCCGCGGGCCCCGCGGGCGGCGCGGCGAGCCGCGGCCCCGCGAGCTGCTCCTCGCTCAGCAGGAGCGCCCGGTTGCAGCCGGCGTCGGCCTCCCACGTCTCGCAGGTCCCCCCCGAGAACTCCCCGTTGCACGCGAAGAGCGCCACCGCCGCGCCCGAGGCGAGCGGCAGGCGCTCCGCGTGCGACCGCAGCAGCGCCACGAACATCATCGGGTGGTGGCAGTCCGCGCAGCAGGGCCACGAGGCCGCGTCCACCCCGGGCGGCGTCCCGCCGAAGTCGTCCTCTCCGCGCGCGCCGAGCCGCACGTCCCACGCCGTGCGCCCCGCGACCCGCGCCGCCGCCTCGCGCTCCGGCGCGTGCTCGTAGCCCTCCGCGAGCTTCGCCCGGACCTGCTTCTCGTAGGCCTTCCGCGCCGCCGCCGGGCTCTTCTCCGCGTTCACCTTCTCGCGCGCCGTCCCGCCGCGCCGGCCCCAGCGCGCCGTCCACGACGCGCCCGACAGCGCCGCGAACCAGAACTTGTCCGACTCCCCGTCCTGGCAGCGGAGCCACACCTCCGTCGGCAACGCCTCCTCCGGCGCCGCGGGGGCCGCCACCTGCGCGCGCACGGGCCCGGGCGGACGACCCGACGCCGCGTCGAGCACCGCCCCAACCTCCGCGCGCCACTCCTCCGCCTCGCTGTACGAGATCACCGCCCGCGCCCGCTCGTCGTAGGCCACCCGCCTCGGCGCGGACGAGAAGCGGCCGAGCGAGCGCCACGCGCCCTCGCCCTCATACACCCACAGGAGCTCGTCTGCGACGACGATCATCCGCTCGCTCGCCGGATCCCACGCGAGCAAGGCGATCGTGCGCGGGCCGCCTTCGCCGTCCCAGGTCGCGGGCGCGCTGGTCCACTTCTTCTCGTCGCAGAGCCACACCTTCTCGTTCGCTCGGTGCTTGTTGTCGCGCCCTCCGACGACCAGCCACGCCCCCAGCCCCGGGTGGTACGCGACCGCCGCCTCGACCAGCGCTGGCCGGGCGCCCTTCGCCTCCATCTCCCGCCACGCGCCGCCCTCGAAGAGCCACGCGTCCTTGAAGAAGGCGCTCCCTCGCGGCGGCTCCCCGCCGAGCACCAGGATCCGCCCGCGCGGATCGGCCCCGAGGTTCGCGCGCTGCCGCGGCGGCGGCCCCGCCGCGCAGCACTTCGACCATGTCTCTCCAGACATGTCGAAGGCGTCGACCTCGCCCGACGCGCGCACGCTATGGAGCGTCCCGCCGGCCGACACCAGGCCGAGCGTCGGCCCCGGCGGCCCCGGCAAGGGACGCGGCCCCGCCGCCTCGAGGACCACGCAGACCGGCCGCGTCTGCGCCTGCGCGTGACGCCACCCGGCCTGCGTCGCGGTGCCCCACACGATCGGCGGACCCGCGCTCGTCGCCCCGAGCGCAGGGAGGAGGAGCTCCCCCGTCGGGACCAGGCGCCCCTCGCGGATCTCGCCCCACTGGGTGGGGATCGTCCCGGGGCCGAACCAGGGCGCGGCGACCCGACAGGGACCGCCGCCGGGCGTCGCCACCGCCCCGCTGAAGGTCGTCAGCCCCTCCGCCGCCACCCGCTGCCACCCACCCTCACCCAGCGCCCACACGTGCGCGCGCAGGTCGGTCGAGCGCTCCTCGTGCACGTAGACCAGCCCGCCGTCCTCGCCCTGGGCGAACGCGAAGGGCTCCCACGCGAGCGTCGGGAACTTCGCCAGCTCCGTCCAGCGCTTCCCGTCCCACCCGAGGGTGCGCTGCGTGTCCTCGTCGATCACCACCACCTCGCCGCGCCGACCGTCCCAACCGGCGAAGAGGCGCGACCGCCCGAGCTCCGGGAGCGCCGAGCCCGCCGCGTCTCGCCACGTCCCGTCGACGCCGAGCTCGCGGACCTTCACCCCGCCGCCGGCCGCGCGGCGCTCCGTCACCCGCTCGACGCTGACGTCCGACTCCCCGAGCACGTGGACCAGCACCCCGCGCCGACGGTCGAAGGCGAAGCCGTCGCCGCGCAGCACCCGGGTCGCCCCGCGCTGCTCGATCGGCCGAAACGCAGCCCCGTCCCACGCCCCGAGCAGCACCGCCTCCGGCCGCGTCGCGTAGGTGCTCACCAGGTACACCGGCGCCTCGCGGGCGACGTCGTAGTAGAGCTGGACATCGTGCTTGTAGCGGAAGATCGGCCCCTCCGGCAGCCCGAGCTCCTCCGCGCTGCAGACCCGGCGGCACTCGTCGCCCGCGAGCCGCACCACGCCGCCCCACGGGTAGATCGACCAGATGGACCCATCCGGGTGCGCCATCATCGAGGAGGGCGAGATGGGCGGCACGAGCCGCCGCCTCTGGACAGCGACGGAGATCGTCGGCGCGTCAGGCATGCCGCGCGAATTACCACATTCCGCGCGTATCCGCTCCGGAGACCCGACGCCTGCGCCGTGACAGCGATGTCGCGGTGCCACATGACCCTGCTGATCTTCCAACGCTTTTTACGCGGCCGCCCCCGTGCATGACGGCGTCCACGTGCGCACCTCGCTCCCCCTGCTCGGCCTCCTCGTCTTCGCCGCGTGCCCTGACTCGTCCGACGAGAGCTCCTCCGCGGGAGATCCCCCGATCATGTGCGGCGAGAGCGAGTGCGGCGCGGGCGAGCTCTGCGTCACCCCGGGCTCCCGCTGCGATCGCACGATGACCCCGCCGAAGTACGTCGATGATCCCCCGGCGTGCACGCCCGTCCCGGACGGGTGCGACCCCGACGCGCTCGACTGCGTGGCCGCAGCCCTGTGCGAGGGGATCGACGGCGCGTTGAGCCCCGCCACTCTCATGGACGGGCAGCTCGGCTGCCCGGCTCCTGACCCCGACTGTTTCTGAGCGCGCCCCCATCACCTGGCTCTTTCGCCATGACCCTCCTCCGACGATCCGCGCACGAGCCAGCGACCCACGACGCGAACACGAGCGTCGTGTCGGCGCTCACGCAGGGCCCGCGAGACCTCGCCCACGCGCAGCGCGTGCGCGCCTTGAGGCCCCCGCGACGCCGCTGCTATGCTCCGAAAGTCATGTCGCGTCGTTCCTCTATGGTCCTCGCCTGGGCCGCGCTCGCCCTCTCCGCGTGCCCGGCCCCGCCGACCGAGCCCGAGGAATCGTGGGAGATCGTCCACTCGGACCTCGCAGGCGCGCTCCTCTCGGTCTGGGGCACCAGCGCCCGCGACGTCTGGGCCGTCGGCGGCGACACCCGCGACGGCGCCGGCCCGCTCGTGATCCGCTTCGACGGCGAGTCCTGGACCCGCCTCGAGACCGGCGAGGCCCAGGGCAACCTCTGGTGGGTCTTCGGCTTCGAGGGCGGCCCCGTGTACATGGGCGGCGAGGGCGGGATGATCCTCCGCTATCAGGACGGGGGCTTCTCCCGCATGACCACCCCTGGGGTCGACACCGTCTTCGGCATCTGGGGCGCGACCCCAGGCGACGTGTGGGCCGTCGGCGGCGCCTCCGAGTCCACCGGCGGCTTCGCCTGGCGCCTCTCGGGCGACACCTGGGTCCCTGAGCCCTCCCTCCCCGCCTCCGTCCCGGCGGGCGCGGCCGTCTGGAAGATCTATGGCGCCGCGCGCGACGACGCGTGGCTCGTCGGCAGCAACGGCGTCGCGCTCCACTGGGACGGCGCGAGCCTCACCTCCGCCGAGACCGGCGTCGGCTCCTCGCTCTTCACTGTCCACGCCGCCGACGGCCGCTACGTCGCCGTGGGTGGCCTCGCCAGCGGCATCATCGTCGAGTACGACGGCTCGCAGTGGCGCGACATCACCCCCGCGCCGCCGCCCTCGGGCCTCTCGGGCGTCACCCTGGGGGAGGGCGGCCTCGGCCTCGCCGTCGGCAGCTTCGGCGCCGTCCTCACCCTTCAGGAGGGCGTCTGGGCCCTCGCAGATCTCGGCTTCGCCCTCGGGCAGAACCTGCACGGCTCGTGGATCGACGACGAAGGCGGCCTCTGGGCCGTCGGCGGACAGACCTTCGCGCCGCCCTACACCGAGGGTATCTTGCTGCACCGGGGACCCCCGATCCCGAACGGAGGACTGTAAATGCGTCGACTCTCTTTCGTCGCCTTCGCCGCGACGATCTTCTCCTCTGTCTCCTGCGACCGCGAGCCCGACCTCGACGCTGCCTGCCGCGCCCTCAAGTCGGGTGACGCCTGCACCTGGGTCGGGGTCAAGGACGAGCAGGGCTACAACGGCGACGGCCTGCACCGGCTCGAGACGATCATCAACCAGCCGCAGGACCTGCTCTTCATGCCGGACGGGACCGTCTGGTTCACCGACTTCAACAACTTCCTGATCCGGCGGATCCACCCCGACGGCACGATCGAGACCATGGTCGGCTCCACCGACCCCGTCTTCCCCGGCGACGGCCCCTTCGAGGGCATCCCGCCCGGCGGCGCCGAGGGCGATGAGTGGCTCCTCAACCACCCGACCAACCTGCTCCTCCAGCCCGACGGCAAGGTCCTCGTCGTCGCCTGGCACAACCACAAGCTCCTCAGCGTCGACCCCGACACCGGCTACGTCGAGGTCGTCTGCGGCGGCGGCGCCGGCTTCGCCGGCGACGGCATGCCCGCCTCCAAGACCACCCTCTTCCGCCAGGTCAACGACGCCACCTACGACGAGGCCGGCAACCTCTACCTCCTCGACCAGCAGAACGGCCGGATCCGCAAGATCGGCACCGACGGCGTCATCAACACCATCGCCGGCACCGGCATGATCGGCACCGCCGGCGACGGCGGCCCCGCGCTCATGGCCGAGTTCTCCTGGGCCCGCGGCTCCAACCCCAACCCCAGCGGCGGCCTCCTCCACCACAAGGGCAAGCTCTACATCTCCGACACCGAGTCCGACGTCATCCGCGTGGTCGACCTCGCCACCGGCATGATCGACCGCTTCGCCGGCACCGGCGAGGGCGGCGACGGCGGCGACGGCGGCCCCGCCCTGAAGGCCAAGCTGAACGCCCCGCGCGACCTCGAGATCGGCCCCGATGGCGACCTCTACTTCGCCGACACCGACAACGGCAGGGTC
>CAZMML010000093.1:0-9145 GCA_964567335.1 uncultured Nannocystis sp.
ACCACCTGCCCCTGCGGCGACTCCAGCACGTTCGCCGGGCTCCGGTCGCCGTGGGGCGTCCCGGCCGCGTGCACCGCCCGCAGCGCCCGCGCGTGCGCGACCGCCTCCGCGAGCGCGAGCGCCGGCGCGACCGGTCCGCGCGTCAGCGGCTCGCCCTCGATCCACGCCGTCACCAGCCACGCCTCGCCGCCGACCCCGTGGAAGAGCTCGAGCGCCGCCGGCAGGTGCGGCGAGCTCACCCGACGCAGCACGCGGAAGGCCTGGCGCACGTGCGCCGCGCGCTCCGGCGGCACCCGCTTGAGCACCACCCGCCGGCGCCCGGCGTCCGCGTCGAGGGCCGTCCAGGTGCCGCCCTCCGCGCCCTCGCCGAGGCGCCGCACCTCGACGTAGCGGGGCGGGATCGCGGCCATCCGCTCACGACGCCGGGAAGCCCCCGGAGGACTCGGCGACGAAGCTCCCGGAGGTGCTCGCCTTCAGGGCGGTCGAGGTCGAGGTCGGCGAGACGTCGCCCGCGTCGCTCGGCCCGTGGTGGTAGCGCGAGCGGCGGAAGGCGAAGAGGAAGAGCGTCTGCAGCATGCTCGCCACCGGCGCGGCCAGCAGCGCCCCCGTCAGGCCGTACATGTGCTCGCCCGCGAGGAGCGCGAAGATCACGATCACCGGGTGCATGTGCGCCGCATCGCCGATGATCTTCGGGTTGAACACGTTCGCCTCGAGCAGGTGGATCCCCGCGATCCACGCCAGCATCAGCAGCGGCGGCCCGAAGGAGATGCCCTCCTCGTTGGACACCAGCGCGACGAGGATGATCGGGATCGACGAGATGATCGTGCCGAAGATCGGCACCAGGCTGAACGCCGCGGCGATCACCGCGAGGAGGAAGCTGTACTTGATGCCGAAGATCACCAGGCCGATGTAGGTCAGCACCCCGTTGACCAGGCAGATCAGGAGCTGGCCGCGGATCACCCCCGCGAGGCCGCGGTCGAGGAGGCGGAGGATCTCGTCGTAGGTCCGGCGGTGCGCGATCGGGACCGTCGCGCGGATGAAGCCCGTCACCCGCTCCGGGTTGACGAGGATGAACGCCGCGAGCATCAGCGTGATCGTGAAGCTGGTCAGGAAGGCCGTCACCCCGCTGACGAGCCGGCGCAGGTAGCCCGCGATCTCGCCGGTGTACTCCGAGCCCTTCGACATCACCAGCTTGCGCAGCGTGTCGGTGAGCTGCTTCTTCTCCTCCTCGCCGGCCGGCGCCGCGACCGCGAAGCCGCCGTCGAACTCGTCGACCCGCAGGCGCACCCCCTCGAGGCTGACCGACCACGAGCCGTCGCTGTTCGGGCGCGCCACCAGCTCCGAGGGCCGCCGCGGCTCGCTGGGCGGCGGCGCGAGCGAGGACTGGTTGAGGTTCCCGAAGGACTCGTCGATCCAGCGCGTCGCCTCCGGGAGCAGGTTCTTGTCGAAGTACTCGATCGCCGCCGGGGCCGTCTCACGCAGGCGCGAGAAGTCCTGCACCAGCGCCGGCAGGAAGACCGTCAGGAACGCGGTCACGAGCCCGAAGAGCGAGAGATAGACCAGGATCACCGAGAGCGCGCGGCCGAGCCGGATCTGCAGGCGATGGATCACCGGCGCCATCAGGTAGGCGAGCGTGAACGCGAACACGAAGGGGACGATCACCTCGCGCAGCGCCAGGGCGATCGCCACCAGGAAGAGGAGGAAGCCCCACTGGCGGAAGAAGTGGCCGAACGAGCCGAGGAGCTCGCGCCGCTGGCCGCTTGTGGTCGACTCCTGCGTCACGCCCCGCCCCTCCGCGTCGGCCGCGAGGGCGGCGCGTCACCCGTCACCACCGCGCTGTCCCACGCCCCGCAGGTCCCGCAGCGGAAGCCGAACTCGCGGAGCTCCGCGGCGCACTGGCGGCACATCAGCGTCGGTGGCGGGAGGTGCTTCATCGCGGCGTCGTGCGCCAGATCGCGCTGATCGGCGGTGAGGCGCAAGCGTACCAGGCCGAGCGCCGCAGTGGGCGAGCGCCCGGCGACCCGCTCGAGCGCCGCGGCCGCCAGCTCCGGCCGCGAGGGACCCAGGCGCTCCGCGAGCGCCACGATCAGGCCGGGCGAATCGGCCGTGCGCAAGCTCGCCGCGACGCGATCGGCCCACTCGTCGACCGCGCCTGGGCCCTGAGCGGCGGCCCACGACGAGGCCTCTCCGCAGAGGACCTGGGCTCCCGCGGGGGCGAGCTCCCACGCCCGTTGCCAGGCCTCCAGCGCCCGCGAGGCCTCGGTCGCTGACGCGTCCACCCGCGCCCGGATCGACCACGCGTGAGCGCTGTCCGGCGCGAGCTCGAGCGCCCGCTCGATCAAGCGTCGGGCCTTGCGCTCGTCCCCCTCCTGCAGCGCCGCGGCGGCCTGGCTCGCCAGCGCGTGGCCCCGCCCGATCCGCGACTCGCGGCGTCGCCGCGCCGGGGCCAGCTTCTCGTGGCGCTCCCACGCCGCGGCCGCCCGCTCCCACGCGCCCGCCTGCTCGAGCGCCCGCGCGAGCGACTCGAGCGTCGCCACCGAGCGCGGCGCCAGACTGATCGCCCGCGTCAACGCCCCCACCGCCGCCTGCGTGTGCCCCTGGGCCAGCAGGTCGCGGCCAAGCCCGACCAGGCCGGCGACCCGCTGCTCGGCCGGGAGCTCGGCCGAGGCCAGCACCGTGCGGTGGATCGCCTTGGCCCGCTCGACCCGCCCGCGCCGACGATCGAGCGCCGCCAGCGCGAGGAACACCGTCGCGTCGGTCGGCTCCGCCTCCGCGATCTGTTCGAGCTCCTCCGCCACGTTGTCCAGATCGCCCTCCGCGAGCTCGTAGACGACCGACCCGCGACGAGCAATTCGCGCGATCCATTGCCGCCGCGGGGCCAGGCGCCACCACGCCAGGGCCGCCCCCAGGGCCGCGCTGACGAGCGCCACCGCGACCAGCGCGAGCCCCGTGTTCACGGCTCCTCCGCGGCGCGCCGCGCTGGGAGCACGGCCCCGAGCACCACTTTCTCTCGCGCGGGCCCGAGGTGCGCCTCTTCGGCCAGCAATTCGTCCTCTTCCTCCTGACGCAGCGGGAGCATCCGCAGCTCGAGCACCTCCCGCTCCAGCTCACGGGTGCGCCGCTGCGCGATCGCCGCGCCGCGGATCCGGAAGGGCGCTCGGATCGCGAAAACGGCCACCAGTACCCCTGTGAGGGCCCAGCCCGCCATGAGCGCGGCGAGGTGGATCTCGAAGCGACGGCGCACGAGCGGGCCCCAGAGATCGGCCTGGGGTACGTAGAGCACGACCTCGACCCAGCCCGAATTGGTGCTGAGCGTCACGATCGTCCACGCGAGGCCCAGCGCGAGCAGGAAAAGACTCACGAGCAGATAGACTTTGCCCAGCAGGGACACTTTCGTGCGCGGATGATATCAAGCGGTGTACACTCCGGCCATGGGAAACCCTCCTGCCTCCTCCCTTGCCTCTGTGATGCGCCGCGGCTGCCTCGCGGGGCTGGCGATCGGCGCCTTCTTGGGGGCCTGCGCCAACACGGACCAGAACCTCGAGCGGCAGAAGCTTCTTGAGGAGCTCAACACCGCTGGCGGCGGCAAGCCAGCGCAGTGCCGCCCGGGCATCGTCGAGGCCTGCTATGAGGGTCCGGCGGGCACGGTCGGCCGCGGGATCTGCAAGGACGGGACGCGGAAGTGCGGCGACGACGCCCTGTGGGGCAAGTGCGGCGGCCAGGTCCTCCCAGTCGCTCCGGAGCTCTGTAACCGCAAGGACGACGACTGCGACGGCATCGTCGACAACGACTTCGAGCGCGACGGAGCCTCCTGCACGATCGGCAAGGGCACCTGCAAGACCTCCGGCGTGTGGCGCTGCAACGCCGACGGCAAGGGCACCACCTGCGACGCCCCGCCCCCCCAGATCTCGGCCGAGGTCTGCGACGGCATCGACAACAACTGCAACGACAAGATCGACGAGGACATCCAGGGCACCGGCGTCCCCTGCCAGACGGGCAAGCCCGGCGTGTGCGCCCCGGGCCTCATGAAGTGCCTCGGCGGCAAGGTGCAGTGCCTCCAGAACGTCCAGTCGTCTGTCGAAATCTGCAACGGCCAGGACGACGACTGCAACAATCAGGTCGACGACCGCTGCATCACCGCAGAAGAGGCCGCCAAGCTCGGCCGCAAGTAGAACGCAGGCCCGCGTACCCGAGCTCGCGCAGTTGGGCACGTGGGCACCTGGGCGCGGAGAGCGGCGGCGGCGGACTGGGCCCCCCGCCGACGGCGGGCTCCCCCCGTTTCACGTGCTCGGCGCCCCCTGGCTGCGACCCACGCGTCCGGGCGTACGACCCACCTCGCGTGTGCGAACGCTGGCGCCTGCGCGCGGTGAAACGGGCTCCGCCCCGCTTGCGCCCCAATCCGCCGCTGCGGGTCCTCGGCGCCCGAGTCAGCGGCGACGCCGACGTCGCAGCCCGAGCAACGCCAGCCACGCCCACGAGGCGCGGCCCGCCCCCGAGCACGCGCAGCCCTCGTCCGGAAGCCCATAGCCGTCCGGGAAGGGCACGCCGCTGATCCCTGGAGGATCCACCCCTTCGCTGGTCTCGCCGCCGGGTCCCCCGACCTCGCCGGCCGAGGGATCACCGCCCGTTGGTTGCCCCGAGTCGCCCGAGCCACCCGAGCCCGAGCCCTCCGATCCGCCGCCCGGGCCCCCGCTCGTCGAGCTCCCCTCGCCGCCGGAGGTCCCGTCGCCCGTCTCGCCGCCGCTCGTCGTGTCGGGCGGAGGCGGTTCGACCGGGATCGGGTCCACTGCGATCGCCACGCGCACCCCCGGATACACCGCCAGGTCGACCCCCTCCGAGGCCGGCTCATACACGCCCGGCGCCGCGACGTCGAGCGTGTGCGCCCCAGCTCCGACCGGCGGCAGCAGGATCACGCCGTCCGGACCGACCGCCATCGGCGCGCCGCCGTCGAGGCTGACCGTCGCCCCTGTCGCCGCCATCGCCGTCGGGTCACAGAGCGCCGAGAAGTGCCCCGGGTCGATGAACGCCACCGTGTCGAGCCCGCCGCCGCAGCCGCCCTGCCCCGGCTCCATCAGCAGCCGGCGCGGCCCGCCGATCGGCGCCGACGCGTGCATGTACGTGATCGTCGCGCCGGCGTTGATCGGGCACAGCTCCTCTGTGGCCAGCAGCTCGAGCGGCTCCGCCGTGCGCCGCAGATAGGTGTCGACGTTCGCCGTCAGCGTGCAGAGCTTGCTCCGGTCCACGACCACCGCGTGGATCTCCCCCTGGGGCACCACGTCCTCGATCAGCCCCATGTACATGTCCCAGTTCCAGCCGTCCCCTGGGTCCGTGTGGGTCTGGTTCGGCAGCTCGACGTGGCCGAGGATGTGCTCGCGCGTCCGCGGGATCCCGTGGCGATCCGCGATCCAGCGCGCCAGCCTGGCCGAAGAGACATACGTCTCCCACGTGTACCACTTGGCGGGATCATCGACGTAGCCCTCGTGCTCGATCCCGATCGAGGTCGGGTTCGACGAGCCGACGTGCCACGCCTTGTCCTTGTGGAGCACCATCTGCGTCACCTCGCCGTCGACCGAGCGCATGCAGTAGTGCGCGGACACCTTCGCGTCCGGGTTCTTGAACCACGAGATCGACCCCGAGTAGCTCCCCTGCATCGTGTGGACCACGATGTGCTCGTACGAGATCATCCCGTCCTTCGTCTGGTTGCAGGAGCAGGCCGGGTTCCACAGCGCCAGCGGGTACTCCGCCTCGGCGGCCTCCGGGGGCGCCGGCGGCGAGGTCAGCGTGTCGAACTCCGCCGGCCGGACGTGGTGGTCCTCGCGCTCGCACTCGGGCGGCGCCTGCAGGGTCGTCGGCCCCGCGTGGGCCAGCGTCGGCACGAGGATCACCGCACCCAGGACGACCTGCGCCCGCACGAAGATCGAGCTGCTCATGGGCGCAACGCTAGCCCCGCCCGTCCCCGCCGACAAGCGCCATCCTTGGCGCTACATCCGTCTGATCTGCAAGAGATCAGGGGCGCGTCGTCATCACAGGAGCTGCTCGAGGCGGGCGCGGTTGAAGCCCACCATCAGCTCCCCGCGCACGTCGACCACCGGCACGCTGCCCGTCTTGAGCCCCTTCTCCTTCGCCTTCGCCTGCAGCTCGCCCGCCGCGCTCGGGTCCTTCTCGATGTCCTTCGCCACGTACTTGACCCCCTTGCGGTCGAGGTAGGCCGTGAGCTGCTTGCAGACCCCACACCAGTCGGTCTTGTAGACGATGACGTCCGCCTCCCGCGGCGCCGGCGTCGGCGCCTCGAGCCCCTCCGGGAGTGGGGCCGCGCTGCTTCGCCCTTGCCCCAGCGCCATCTCCTCAAAGAGCCCCCGCGGCACCGTCGTCAGCTTCCACGACCCATCCCCCTCGGGCGTCCGCAGGTTGGCGACCCACACCGTCCCGCTGGGGGGCTCAGGCCCCTGGAGGAGGGTCACGCGGACCAGCCCGCGCGCCTCCTCCGGCACCTCCGTCGGCTTGCTGGTGTCGACGAAGCGCCCGCGCTCGCCCGCATAGGTCAGCACCGCGTCCTTCGCGTCCGCCGGGAGCTGCGCCGCACCTGCAGACGCTGCCTCGCCCGCCGCGGGCGCCGCAGGCGCTGCGGGCGCCGGCGGCTTCTCCGGTTCACAGGCCAGGAGGGCCCCGATCAAAGACCATGTCGCGCCGCTTCGAGTCATCGCAGGTGCGGAGTATAAAGTCTCCCGCGCCATGGCGAGACTCGGATCCGGAGGGCCCCAGGAGGGCCGCAGCATCCTCGCCCTGGTCCGGGCCTTCCTCGCGTTGGTGCTCACCCTCACGCTCCTCACCTTCCTCCTCTATTCCGTCTACCTCTCCTACACCGATCTCGCGCCGGATCCGGTCGCCCCGTCGACCCAGGTACCCGAGGTCGATCGCGCTGGGCGCCGCGTCACCCTGGGACGCTCCTCCCTGACCCGCGAGAGCCGCCTGTGGCTGCTCCACCTCGCCGGCCGCCCCGAGGAGATCGGCGACGCCCACGGCCGCCTCGCCGGCCGCCTGTGGAGCGCCCTCGACACCCAGGTCGAAGACCTGATCGCGCACCGCTACACCTCGTGGGTCGACCGCTGGACCGCCGCCATGGTCACCCGGTGGGACTTCCGCGAGGCCGACCTCGCGCTCTCCGCCGCCCAGCGCACCGAGCTCGCCGCCCTCGCCGCCGCCGTCCCCGAGGCCGCGGGCGAGCGCCTCACCAGCTACCACCGCCTCTTCCTCGACCAGAGCTTCCTCGAGCTCAGCCGTCGCCTCGACGACATCCTCCTCGAGGGCAACGCCTTCGCCGTCGCCGCCAAGCCCAAGGGCGGCGAGCGCGGCAACCTCGTCGTCGGCCGCAGCTTCTTCGCCGACCTCGGCCCCGATCACGACCCCGACCGCCTCGTCTCCTTCGTCCACCCCGACGGCAAGTACCCCTACGCCGCGATCGGCTGGGCGGGCCTGCTCGGCGTCGTCACCGGCGTCAACGCCCGCGGGATCTTCGTCGCCGTCAACCCGACCCGTACCGACGACCCGCTCGACGCAGGGCTGCCCCTCCCGCTGATCCTCCGCCAGGTCCTCGAGGACGCCGACACCCTCGAGCAGGCGATCGAGATCCTGCAGGGCGCCGCGATCCGGACCTCCGGCGCGGTGCTCGTCGGCGACGGCCGCCAGCGCCGCGCCGCCGTCGTCGAGCTCGCGCGCGACAAGGAGGAGCGCAAGCCCCGCTCCGAGGACGACGCCATGGTCTGGGTCACCGATCACCTGCTCCGCGAGCACTTCGAACGCGACGCGCAGAACGATCGGATCCGGCGCTTCACCTCGAGCGGCTACCGCCACGACCGGCTCGCCGAGCTCCTGCGCGAGGGCCCCGTCGACCCCGCCCGCGCGGTCGCGATCCTCCGCGACCGCAAGGGCCGCGGCGGCGCCGAGCTCGGCCTCGGCAACCGCAACGCGATCGACAACCTCCACATGACCCACGCGGTCGTCGTCGACCTCACCGCCATGGTGCTATGGGTCAGCGAGGGTCCGAGCGCGCTCGGCCGCTTCCGGGCGATCGACCTCCGGCACGCCCTCTCGCGCCAGCCAGGCCGCCCCGCCCCGCTCGACGACTTCCCCGCCGATCGCCTGCTCCACAGCGAGGAGTACAGCGACTACCGCGAGGCGCTCCGCTGCCTCGCCCACGCGCGGACGCTCCTCGGCCGCGGCCTCGCCGAGGGCGCCCTCGCCTCCGCCAAGGTCGCGCTCGCCCTCGCCCCCGACCTCGGCGATCTCCACCGCCTCCTCGGCGACATCGAGCGCGAGCTGGGCCACCTCGCCGAGGCTCGCGCGCACTACGAACGCTACCTCGAGCTCGTCCCCGGCCGACTCCGCGATCAGGAGCGCGTCCGCGGCCTGCTCGAGGAGCTCGGCGAGTAGCACGCCGGCGCGCCGGACTGGAGCCCGCCACCTCTTGCGGGAGCTCGGGCACTGATCGAGCTCAGTTGACCATCCCGGCGGGCGGCGTGGAGCGAGCGGCCGGGGTGCGGCGGACCACCGGACCCGCGTGGTGGTGGACCATCTTCCAGTCGCCGTCCTCGCGCACGAAGACGTTGGTGGCGACCAGCTCGGTGTCGCCGATCGTCTCCTCGCAGACGACGTAGCCCATCTCCTCGCCTGGGAAGGCCTCGGCCGCGCCGTAGCGGATCTCGCGAGGCGCCGCGCCCGCCAGGATCGCGTGCCAGCTCAGCATGATCTCCTCGCGCTCGAGCAGCGGCGTCCAGCCGGGGTGTACGCAGGTGACCGGGACCTTGCGCGCCCACACGTCGTCCATCGCCGCCAGATCGGCGCCCGCGAAGGCGTCGTAGAACCGGCGGTTGGCGGCCATCAAGCCCTCGCTCATCCGAGGCACAGTACCAGGCCGGCGGCTCACGCGCTCGCGCCGCGGGCGAGCCGGCCCCGGGCGGCGGACACCAGCGCGCCCGCGTCCTCGCCCTCGCGCGCGAGCGCGGTCAGGTGCCCCATCTTGCGGCCCGGCCGCGCCTCGGCCTTGCCGTAGAGGTGCAGCTTGAGCGTCGGGCGCGCGAGCGCGGCGCGGAAGTCCGGGGGGCCGGCGTGCCACAGATCACCGAGGAGGTTCGCCATCGCCGCCGGG
>CAZMML010000094.1:0-2601 GCA_964567335.1 uncultured Nannocystis sp.
CGCGATCGGCTCCTCGAACATGTGCTTGGTCAGGATCCCCATGAAGTTGTCGGCGCTGAAGGGGACCTTGCCGGTGACGAGCTCGTAGAGGATCACCCCGACCGCGTAGACGTCGGCGCGCCGATCGACGCGCATGCCCTGGGCCTGCTCCGGGGACATATAGGTCGGGGTCCCGAAGATCATGCCGGTGCTGGTGAGTCGGCCGGTGCTCCCGTCGTCGGCGTTCACCTTGGCGATCCCGAAGTCGAGCACCTTGATGAAGTCGGCGTTGCCGCTGCGCTCGATCCGGAAGCAGTTCTCGGGCTTCATGTCCCGGTGGACGATCCCCTTGTCGTGCGCGGCCTGCAGCGCCCGGCAGATCTGGGTCATGATCCCGACGACCCGGTTCCACGGCAGCGGCGCCTCGCGCTTGATCGTCGCCGAGAGGTCCTCGCCGTTGAGCATCTCCATCACGAAGAACACGGAGCCGCTGGGCGTCGCGCCGAAGTCGGTGATCTCGACGACGTTCTCGTGCGCGATCATCGACGCCGCGCGGGCCTCCTGCAGGAAGCGCTCGACCAGCTCGGTGCGGTGCGCGTACTCGGGGTTGAGGATCTTGATCGCGCAGCGCTTCTTGATCGTGACGTGCTCGGCCTCGTAGACCGTGCCCATCCCGCCGACGCCGAGCTTGCGGAGGAGCCGGTAGCGGTCGAGCAGGAGGTGCCCCGTCATGTCTGGCGGCGGCGGCGGCGTCGGCAGCGAGAGGTCGGGGTTCGGCGTCGGCGCCGTGGTGACCATCTCGGACGCCCGCGGCGCGGCGGGGGCCGCGGCGGGGGCCGCGGCCTGCGAGGGCGGCGCGCCGAATAAGACGGTCTCCACGTACTTCGCTTGCTCGTCCATCGGAGGCCCTCGCAGCCTACCTTACTTCGTCACTTCTTCGGGAAGGGGTTCTTGAGCTCGCCCATGTCGCCCTCTTCTTCGGGCGGAGTTTGCACTGGCTTCTCGGGCGCGGGCCCCTCTGGCGTCTTCGGGCGCGGCGGCTTCGGTCGCCCCATCGCGCCCTTGGACACGGCCGGGGTCTTGGTCTCCTCGACGCTCGGAGCCGGCGTCGTTGTCGGCGTGACCACGGGCGGGGGCGGCAGGGGCCGCATGTGGACACGCACGCGCTCGTTGCTGCGGCCTGGCGCCACGTCCGTGGAGGCGTCTTCGTAGCCTGTGAGCCGGAACAAGTACCGACGCGAAGGCCCCTGCGGCGCGACCTCAAAGATGAAGGGCGTCACGCCGAGCCGCTCGGCCCCGTCGCGCAGCACCTCCGCGCCGGGAGGATCCGACTCAAAGGTCAGCTTCACCATCGCGGGCGCAGGCGCGGGCGCGGGCGTGGTCGCGGGGCTGACGACCGGCGCGGGGCGCCGGTAGTACTGCTTGTAGAGCGTCACCGTGATCGCCGCGCCGATGCTCGCGGCCGCGGCGATGATCAGCAGCGTGGGCGGCCCGCTCGAGCGAGGGGCCGCCATCATCCCGGTCACCGGCCCGCGGGTCGCGATCTCGCCGGTCATGGGGCGGGCCGGCGCGGCGATCCGCTCGACCCCCGCCTCGCGCTGGACGATCACGCTGGGCCGCCGCTCGATCCGCCCCGAGGGCGTGACCTGCCGCGTCGTCGCGGCGTCGCTCTCCGATCCCGCGGCGGCCGCCTCGGCGGGCGGACCCTCGCCGACCCCCCACGAGCCCAGCGTCACGGTCGGACGCCGCCGGCCGCTGGTCCCCGCCTGCGCGTCGAGCTCCGCGGCCGCCTTGAGCAGGCTCAGCGCGTCGGCGGCGGTCTGCGGCCGCTCGTCGCGGTTCTTCGCCAGCAGCAGGCGGATGTAGCGCTCGAGGTTCGGCAGGTCCGGCGCCGTCGCGTCGACCTCGCGCAGGCTCGGCGGGGTGTCGTAGATCTGGGCGCTGAGGACCATCGCCACCGTCGGCAGCTTGAAGGGCACCCGCCCCGCGAGCATCTCGAAGAGGATGACCCCGAAGGAGTAGAGGTCCGAGCGCTCGTCGGCCTCCTGGCCCTGCGCCTGCTCGGGCGACATGTACGCGGGCGTGCCGATCAGCGCCCCGCTCGCGGTGAGCCGGGTCCACTTGTCGCGGATCCGGGCGATGCCGAAGTCGAGGATCTTGACCTGCGGAGTCCCGTCCGGGACCTCGCACAGGAAGATGTTCTCGCTCTTGAGATCGCGGTGGATGATCTTCCCCGCGTGCGCCGCCTGCAGGCCGGCGAGGATCTGGACCGCGATCTCGATCGCCAGGCCGGGCTCGACGCGGCCGGCGCGGTCGATCCGGTGGGCGAGCGTCTCCCCGGTCAGGTACTCCATCACGTAGTACGCGGTGCCGCCCGGGATCTGCCCGTAGTCGCTGATGTCGACGATGTTGGCGTGCTTGATCCGCGACGCGAGCTGCGCCTCGAGCAAGAAGCGGCGGACCACGTCGGCCTGGGTCGCGTGCTCGCTCCGGAGCAGCTTGATCGCCAGCGGCTTGTCGATGATGACGTGGCGCGCCTTGAACACCACGCCCATCCCGCCGTAGCCGATCGCCTCCTCGATCTTGTAGCGCGGGTCCAGCACCCGGCCGACCCGCGCCTCC
>CAZMML010000094.1:2611-9127 GCA_964567335.1 uncultured Nannocystis sp.
TCCTCGGGGGCGCGCTCGGTCTTCGGGCGCGAGAGGCCGCCCGCCGGGAAGAAGGCGCCCTCCGGGAGGCTGTCTGAAGAGACAGACGCGGCCGGCGCGGCCTGCCGCAGCACCTCGGCGCCGCTCGCGGACGGCGCCGGCCGGGGTCCGCCGCCCGGGCTCGTCACCGGCCCCCCCGCGCCTGGCGGGATCGGACCTACCGGCGGCCGGAACGCGACCACCGTGCGGGCGGGACCGGCCCTGTGCTGCTCGAGCGCCGCCACCGTCACCGGCGGGATCTGAGCCGCGCTCATGGGCGCCTGCCAGGTCGACGAAGGCACGCGCTCCCCTGCCGCCTGCTCGCTGAGCTGGGTCCCGTCCATCGGGCAAAAGCCTTGGGACACGGGGTACTCCGTGCCACACACTGGGCAGCGCTTCATGCCTGGGCCCAGCCTAAGCGGGCGCCGCGGCCGGGTCAACGCGGCGGCGCCCGCGGGTCCCGCTCGTGCGGCACCTCCCCTGCCCCGAGCGCACCCGCGGGCGTGGTCAGGCTAGGCTCGACGCCATGCCTGCCCAGGACCCCGCGATCGTCGTGATCGGCCACACGATCGAGCTCCGCGACGTCGACGCCGTCGCACGACGGGGCGCGCCGACCGAGCTCGCCCCGGACGCGCGCGCCGAGCTCAGGCGGACCCGAGATCACCTCGAGCACGCGCTGACCACCGGCGCCTCGATCTACGGGGTCAACACCGGCTTCGGCGCGCTCAGCGGCTCGAGGATCGCGCCCGCCGAGCTCGGCGTGCTCCAGCGGAACCTGCTCCGGAGCCACGCCGCCGGCGTGGGCCCGGCCTTCCCGCGCGACGTCGTCCGCGCGCTCCTGCTCCTCCGCGCCCACACCCTCGCGCTCGGCGCGAGCGGGGTCAGCCCCGCCGTCCCCGAGTTCCTGCTGGCGATGCTCTCGCGCGGCGTCCTGCCCGTGGTGCCCTCCCAGGGCAGCGTCGGCGCGAGCGGCGATCTCGCGCCGCTCTCCCACCTCGCGCTGGTCGTGATCGGCGAGGGTTCGGCATGGTTTGAAGGACATGTCCCTCCCGGCGAAGAGGCCCTCGCCCGCGCCGGGCTCGCCCCGCTCGTGCTCGGGCCGAAGGAGGGCCTGAGCCTGATCAACGGCACGCAGGTGACCTCCGCGCTCGGCGCTCTCGCGCTCTGGGACGCCGGCGAGCTCGTCATTGCGGCCGACCTCATCGGCGCGCTGAGCCTCGACGCGCTGCTCGGGACCAGCGCCGCCGCCGACCCGCGGATCCACGCCGGGAAGCCCCACCCGGGGCAGCGCAGCAGCGCCGAGCGCCTGCGGGCGCTCCTCGCCGGCTCGCCGCTGGCCGCCTCCCACCGCGACTGCGGCGAGGTCCAGGACGCCTACGCGCTGCGCTGCATCCCGCAGGTCCACGGCGCCGTCGCCGACGCCCTCGCCGACGCCGCCGGCGCGGTCCGGGTCGAGATCAACGCCTTCACCGACAACCCCCTCGTCCTCGCCCGCGACGACGGCGGCTTCGACGTCGTCAGCGGCGGCAACTTCCACGCGGGCACGATCGCCCTGCCCCTCGATCACATGACCGCGGCGATGACGACCCTGGCGACCATCAGCGAGCGCCGCACCGATCGCCTCCTCAACCCCGCGACCTCGCGCGGCCTCCCGCCCTTCCTCGCCGACCGTCCCGGCGTCGAGAGCGGCCTGATGATGGCCCACGTGACCGCGTCCGCGCTCGCCAGCGAGTGCAAGTCGCTGAGCTTCCCCGCCAGCGTCGACACGATCCCGACCTCGGCCGGCAAGGAGGACCACGTCAGCATGGGACCTATCGCGGCGCGGAAGCTCCGCGCGGTGGTCGATAACGTCGCGCGGGTGCTGGCGATCGAGGCGATCGCCGCGGCGCGCGCGCTCGACCTGCGGAGCCACCCCACCAGCGCCCCGCTGCGCCGGGTCCACGCGGCGCTCCGCGCCCACGTGGCGCCGTGGACCGGCGATCGCAGCGTCGCCGCCGAGATCGAGGCCACTGCCGCCGCCCTCCTCCGCGGGGAGCTCCGCGTCGCGGCGGAGCTCCCGGGCCTCTCCACCCCCGTGTGAGGCCCGCGGCCCCTCGTCCGCTTGCACAGCGGCGCGCCGCCCGCCACCCTTCCGACATGCTTCGAACTTACGCCCTTAGCCTCTTCTTGCCCGCCCTCGCGGCCTGCTCCTCGCTCGGCGGTGACGCCGGCCTGAGCGACTCCAGCAGCGGGACCTCGCAGACAGGCCCCACCTCCAGCGGCAGCGGTAGCAGCAGCGATGCCGCGACCGGCTCCGTCACGGAAGGCGGCTCCACCAGCGTCGCCCCGCACAGCACCGACACGGTCGGCAGCACCGGCGCCCTCACGACCGGAGGCACCACCGAGCTGAACACCACCGGGACGAGCGGCTCGTCGTCGATCGGCTCCTCGAGCGTCGCGGACACCGGCACCTCCGGCACCTCCGGCGGCGGCGTCGGCGTCTGCGAGGCGGCGCTCGGCGACTACGGCGACTGCGACGCGGTGCTCGGCGTCGCCTTCAACGGGACCGAGTGCGCCGCGATCTCGGGCTGCGACTGCGCCCCGGACTGCGACAAGTTCTTCCCCGACGTCGCCTCCTGCGCGCTGACCTGCGCCGCGGCGGGCCACTGCAACGCCGATCGGCTCGAACCCGCCGGGATCCTCAAGGAGCCGGTCGTGGAGGGGATCCACTGCGACGAGGTCGACGCCTGCGTCAGCGAGCCCTTCTTCAAGGAGACCCTCGAGCAGATCTTCGGCATGCTCACCTGCGAAGGGATGGGCGCCCCGTGCCAGGCCGGGACCATCTGCCACGGCCTCTGGGCCGGCACGCTCGAGGGGGAGGCCTGGACCAAGACCTGCGCCGCCACCCTCGTGCCGGGCGTCGGCACGCTCTTCTGCGTCGTCTTCGGGCCCTGAGCGAGCGCCGCCTAGGCCTCGCCCTCGTCGCCGCCGGTCAGCTCGACGCGGATCCGGATCACGTGGCGCGGGTCCGCCTCGATCACCTTGAAGCGGAGCCCCTCCCACACGAACACCGAGCCCGCGATCGGGATCTGGCCGGCCAGGTGCGTCAGCAGGTCGCCCACGCTGATCACCCCCTCGTGATCGGGCAGATCGACCCCGAAGCGCTCTTCGACGCGGGTCAGGCTGTCCTGGCCGTCGACGATCGCCACCCCGGCCGCGTCCTGGATCGGCGCCGTCGGGGCGCGGTCCGTCTCGTCGAAGATCTGGCCGACGATCTGCTCGAGCACGTCCTCGAGGGTGACGATCCCGACCGCGTCGCCGGCGTCGTCGACGACGATCGCCAGGTGGACGCGCTGCTCCTTGAAGCGCTGGAGCAGGTCGTGCAGGCGCATCGTCTGGCTGATGAAGACCGGCGGCCGCATCACCCGCGTCAGCGGCTCCGACTCGGACAGCCCGACGAGCTGCTTGATGTGCAGCACCCCGCGCACGTTGTTGAGCTGCCCCTCGTAGACCGGCAGCCGGCTGTGCCCCGATCGGATCGCCACCTCGCGCACCTGAGCCACCGTCCAGGCCAGGTTGACCGCCGTCACCCGGCTCTCCGGGATCATGATATCCCGGACGATCTTGGCCTCGAAGCGGACGATCCCGGCGAGGAGCATCGCCTGGTTGGGCTCGATCGATCCCTCGCGCTGCCCGACCTGAACGAGGTAGCCGATGTCGTCCGAGGTCACGCGGCTGACCGTGCTCGCGCCCGCCCCGCGCTCCGCGCGGCGGACCAGCGCGCTCGAGATCGCCGTCAGCAGCCACAGCGCCGGCGCCATCACCCGGCTGAGCCCGCGGAGCACCCACAGGGCCGGGAGCGCCACGCGCTCGCTGTAGATCTTGCCGAGCGCCTTGGGCGTGATCTCGCCGACGACCAGCAGCAGCCCCGTCGTCAGGAACACCGCCAGGCCGACCGCGTAGCTGCCCCAGGGGCCAGCCTGCAGGTGGCGGATCGCGAGCGCCGTGATCACCGCGCCGAGCAGCGTGTTGGCGACGTTGTTGCCGACCAGGATCGTCGATAGCACGCGCACGGGGTCGCGGACCCAGAACGACGCGATCTCGCCGTCGCGGCCGCCGTCCTCGACCAGGCGCTGCGCGCGGTGGGCGTCGAAGCTCGTGATCGCCGTCTCCGCGCCGGAGAAGAACATGCTGGCGATCAGGCAGAGGACGACCGTCAGGATCCCAAGGACATCGGCATCGCTCATCGGCGCGTCAGATGCGAACCTCGCACGGACCTCGCCGCCCGCGCAAGTCGCCGCCAGCCCCCAGCCGGAGGCCTTCAGCGGAACGAGGCTGTCGCGGCCTCGGCGAGGAACCACGCCAGCGCCGCCGTGCGGCGCCGCAGGCTCGTCAGGCTCGACCACTCGCGGGTCTCGTGGAAGAACTTCCCGTAGGGTCCGAGTCCGTCGATGCAGGGGACGCCCGCGGCCGCCAGCAAGTTCGCGTCGGACCCGCCGCCCTGAAGCGGGCACTCCCCGACCTGGAGGCCCGAGCCCGCGGCGTAGGGCTCGTAGGCCGCGCGCAGGCGCTGGGCGCCGGGCGTGGCCTCCATCGGCGGCCGCGTCACCCCGCCGCCGACCTCGATCGTCGCCGATCGCAGCCGCGCGGGCGCGTGCGGCACGCCCGCGAAGGGGTCGCGAGCGCCGGCCGCCAGCGCCGCCGCCACGCGCGCCGCGTCCGCCACCCGTTCGAAGCGGGCGTCGACCTGGATCCGCGCCAGCTCGGGGACCGTGTTCTTCGCCGTCCCGCCCTCGATCGTCCCCACGTTGAGCGTCACCCCGCGCCCGTAGTCCGTCATCGCCTCGATGCCGTCGATCAGCAGCGCGAGCGCGTGGATCGCGTTGACCCCCTCGGCGTGGTTGTTGCCCGCGTGCGCCGCCTTGCCGCGGGCGGTGATCGTGAAGAGCCCGCCGCCCTTGCGCGAGGTGACGATCGCGTCGCCCTCGCGGCCGGACTCGAAGACCAGCGCCCCCGTGAGCCGCGGCGCGAGCGCCCGGTAGAGCGGCGCGCTGCTCGGCGACCCGACCTCCTCGTCGCTCACCACGATGAAGCGCAGCGGCGTCCTCGCCAGCGTCCCCGGGAGGGCCCTCTCGAGCGCCTGCAGCGCGAAGAGCACCTCCGTCAGCCCCGACTTCATGTCGAGCACGCCCGGCCCGCGCACCACGTCGCCCTCGCGTTCGAAGCCGAGGAACCCGAGCGAGCGCGGGAACACCGTGTCGATGTGTCCGACCAGCGCCAGCGAGGGCCCCTCGCCGGTGCAGGGCGTCGCGTACACGCGGTGGTCGGCGAACTTCCCCGCCGGGTCCGGCGTCCGCGTGCACACGAGCCCGCGCGCCTCCGCGGCCGCGTCGAGGCAGCGCGCCGCCGCCTCGACGTCGGCCCGCGCGTAGGTGTGGCTCGGCAGCTCGACGAGGCGCTGGAGCAGCGGGACCTGCTCCGCCTCGAAGGCCGCGTCGACGGCGCCGCGAAGCGCCGCACCGAGGGTCTGGTCCATGACCCCGAGTCTAGCGCGCGGGCGCGTCGGGCACGAGCACGGTGCCGTACCGCCCCGGCGCCGCCGCGGCCGCCTGCAGCCCCCCGGCCGCCGCGCCGAGCACGTGGACCGCCCCGATCCCGAGCTCGAGGTTGGCGAGCGCCTCCTCGACCTTCGGGATCATCCCGCCGACGATCACCCCCGACGCGATCGCCGCCCGCGCCTCCGAGGCCCCCAGCCGCGGGATCCGGGTGCTCGGGTCGTCCTTGTCGCGCAGCACCCCGGGCACGCCCGTCATGAGGAAGAGGTGCTCGACCTTCAGCGCCGACGCGATCGCCGACGACACCGTGTCCGCGTTGATGTTGTAGATCGGGCAGGTCGGGCCCTCCGGCGCCGCGTCGATCCCGAGCGTGTTGATGATCGGCACGTAGCCGCCGGCCCACAGGTGCTCGATCAGCCCGGTCCGGATCTCGACCACGTCACCGACCAGCCCGAAGTCGATCGGCGCGTCGCCGCCGCCGCTGACCTTCACGGGCGGCCGGCGACGCGCCGTCACCAGCCCCGCGCTGACGCCCGAGATCCCGACCGCGCGCGCCAGCCCGGCCGCCTGCGCCGCGGCGACGACGTCGACCGAGAGCTCGCCCGCGAGCACGAACTTCATCACCTGCAGCGTCGCCGCGTCGGTGATCCGGCGCCCCGCGACCTTGCGCGGGACGATCCCGAGGCGCTCCTGCAGCGCCGTCGACTGCGGCCCGCCGCCGTGGCAGATCGCGACCTTCCACCCGGACGCCGTCAGCGCCGCCACGTCCGCGAGCACCGCCGCCAGCGCGGGCGCGTCCGCGACGACCTCGCCGCCGAACTTGAGGACCGCGCGGCTCACGGCCACAACCCCGGCGCGTCGATGCCGAGCGTCTCCGGGAGCCCGAGCATCAGGTTCATCGACTGCACCGCCTGGCCCGCGCCGCCCTTGACGAGGTTGTCGAGCGCGGTGGTGACGACGAGCT
>CAZMML010000095.1:0-9107 GCA_964567335.1 uncultured Nannocystis sp.
GCTTGGGTCGGCCCGGCGGCGCCCCCCGGCGGCCCCCCCCTCCCGCCCCCCCCCGGGCGCCCCCCCCGCCCCCCCGACCTCCAGGCGGTCACCACCGCAGGGACGCGCGGCGCCGGTCCGGGCTTCGTTCGGGCTCGCGCTCCGGGTGCGGTGGTCGGTCCGGCTGGGGTCGACCGTCGGCCGCCCCCCAGCCGGTTCCACCTGGAGGTTGTGCCGGCGCGCGTGGCGAGGTCCGGGGGCTCGGCGCGTCGGGCCTTCAGTGATTCTCGGCGGGTCAGGCCGCGCGTGTGGGCGCGCGCTCGGGCCTCGCCGGAGATGTCGCGGCGAGCTCGGGCCGGGCGCTCAGTCCTGGCGCGAGGGCCAGGTTCCGCGCAGGTGGTGGATCACGAGGCCGACGTGGGAGAGGGGCCGGGACAGGTCGTCGGGGTCGGGGTTGGTCTCGTAGTCGAGGAGCACGAGCTCGGCGAGCCCCGCGAGGCGGCGGAGCTCGGCGAGCTCCGCCTGCAGCTTGTGCTCGAGCACCCAGCGGTAGGTCGGGAGGTAGATCGCGTGGCGCGCCTCGCGGTACCCGAGCAGGCGATCGCCATGGGGCCCCGCGCGGTGCCCGAGGCAACGCCCGAGGCGCTGGACGGTCCGCTTGAGGCCCTTCATGGTGGTGATCGTGAACTTGGCGGGGTCGACGTCGGCGGTCTCGAAGACCTTGAGGCCCTGCCACACGCCCTCGACCGACATCCCAGTGAGCCCCTCGGTGAAGGGGATCGGCACGCCGCCGTGGGGGTAGAAGGGGCTGAAGCGGACCCAGGGCTCGGGGCCGCGAGAGGTGAGGTCAAGGACGGTCGCGCCGGGGTGACGGACGCCGACCTTGGCGATGGCGTGGCGGTTATAGAGGTGGAGCTTCATGGCGCGTGGACGGCGGCGAGGGCGTCAAGATCGAAGCCGGCGCTGGGGCCGCTGCACCACGGACCGTCAGGGTCGTAGACGTCGCCGAGATCGATCAGGCGGACGTAGCGGGCGCGGCTCAGGCCGAGCGTGGCGAGGTCGAAGGCGTCGCCGCCGGCCTTCTGCGGGTCGGTCGGGTCGATGCCGCTCGCGCTGCTGGCGAGCACGGGGGTGACCCCGGCGCAGCCGCGTAGGGCCTCGCCTTCGAGGTCGCAGGGGAAGGCGCGCCAGTCCTCGCCGTCGTCGCTGACGAGCACCCGCGCGGGCTCGGCGAAGGTGCCGTCGCCGACGGCGAAGGCGTTCTCGAACACCAGGAGGTCGGGACCAGGGCCGTCGGGGACGCCGGCTCCGGCGAAGAAGAGGGTGATCTGGCCGCCGCAGCCGAGCGAGACGACGTCGGTTCCTCCGGCGCCCGCGGGGCCGGCCTCGGGCGGCCCGAGGATGATGTCCGGGAGCTGGTCCTGGCCGAAGCCGGCGCCCTCGGGGAGGAGCTCGTCGACGCAGTCGGCGAAGGGATCGTCGGCCGCGTCTTCGGTCGCGGCGGGGCAGGCGCCGCGCGCGGGGTGGCCGTCGATCGGCGCTTCGGGCGCCTCGCACGCGAGCGCGAGGAGGGCGAGGGTCGACGCGCGGCTCACGGCGCGCTGGCCTCCTCGATCGCGGCGCGGAGGGTGGACTCCGAGGCGCGGCCCTGGTGGACCCAGCGGATCTGGCCGAGCCGATCGATGAGGACCAGGTGCGGGTAGACGGAGAGCCGGAAGGCGCGGGCGAGGGCGCCGCGATCGAGCACGACGCGGAAGGGCAGCGCGTGGACGTCGCGGTAGGCGGCGGCGAGCGCCCGCTGGTCGCCCTCGCGGTCGCAATTGATGCCGATGACCGCGAAGCCCTGCGCGGCGAGGTCGCGGTGGAGGGCGGCGTACTTCGGCATCTCGCCCTCGCACACGCCGCACCAGGTGGTCCAGAAGACGAGCAGGCGAGCGCCGCCGCGGAGGTCGTCCTGGGTGAAGCTGCGGCCCTCGAGGTCATCAGCGTGGAAGGCGGGGACCGCCTCGCCGGAGGCGACCGGGGCGAGGAGCTGCCAGTGATCGGCGAGGTCGAGGGCGTCGCGGACGCCGCTGACGAGCGGGACCCCGAGGACGCAGAGGCCGACCAGGAGCGCGGCGCGGGTCGGCGCGGGGTGCTCGCTCGGGCCAGGTTGGCCGGACTCGCGGACGGCCGGGCGGACGTAGAGCGCCAGGGCCACCGCGAGCGCGGCGCCGACGACGTCGAGCGCGACCTGCGGGACCGGCAAGGGGGCGCCGAGGCCGGCGAGGAGGCGCGCGGAGGTGGCGAAGAGGAGCGTCGGCGCCAGGCAGAGCGCGGCCCGATGGGCGCGCGGGGGGCCGAGGAGCGCCTCGACGGCGAGGGTGGCGACGAGCCAGGGGATCAGGACCACGCAGCCGGAGAGGAGCGTCGGCAGCGCGGCGAGGCCGGCCATCGCCGCGAAGTCGGCGGCGGCGTCGCCGAGGGGGAGCAGGCCGACGCCGAGCGCATAGAGGAGGATCAGGAGGGCGCCGTCGCGCCGGCCGGCGTCCTCGGGGAGCGCGGCGAAGGTGGCGCGCGGGCGGGTGAGGGCGCCGCCGAGGCGCGTCAGGAGCTGGGTGATGGCGGTCGTAAAGGACATGGTCGAAGCGTCATGCGCCGCCGAGGCGGCGGCGGGCGGCGGCGACGAGCGGCGGCGGGAGGCGGCGGGCGGCGGCGACGCGGCGGAGGTCGCCCGGGCGGAGGCCGCGGAGCAGGCTCATGGCGAGCGGCAGCGGGGTCGTCGGGTCGAGGATCTGGTCGACGCGCGCGGCGTAGGGTCGGGCCTCGAGGGGCGGTCGCGCCGCGGGACCAGGCTCCGGCGACGCGGTCGGCGCGAGGGCGGTCGGGTCCGGCGGCAGCGGCGGGGCGGGCTCCAGGGCCTCCCCGGGGCGCGAGCCGCGGGCCCGCGCGAGCCAGGCGGCCTGGTCCGGAGGGCTGTCGATGAGGACATGTCCGGAGAGCAGTGCGGCGCGCAGACCGGCGACCCCGGGGGCGCGCTCGCGGGCGCCGAGCTCGAGCGCGGCGTGGAGCAGCGCGGGCGGGCAGCTCGGGTTGCGCGCGAGGGCGGAGAGGATCGCGGGGGCGGCGAGGAAGCGCTGCTGGGCGGCGCAGATCGCCTCGCACACGCGGGCGGGGCCGCAGCGCGCGAGCAGGCTGGCGGCGTCGGTCCCGAGCTGCGGGTGGCGGACGAGGACCACGAGCTCGGCCTCGTGGGCGAGGCGACGGCGCGCCATGAAGTCGAGGGCCGGCGCTGGCAGGAGGGGATCGGCGAGGGCGGCGAGGATCGGCGCGCTCGGCAGCTCGCCGGCGGTGCGACCGGCGATCGCGGCGTGGGGCGGGCGATCCTCGGCCCAGAGCTGGTAGAGGGCGAGCCATGACTCGGCGCCGGGGAGCGGGACGAGTGCCCGCGCGGCGAGCTCTCGCTGCGCCGGGGTTGCGCCCGCGCCGACCAGCCGCGTCACACGCGGGCCGAGTCGGACAGGATCGAGGGGGGGGTGCATGGTCGGGGTCGCTCAGGCGCGGGGCGTCTCGCGCGATCGCCTCGGGGAGGCGTGACGGCGACATGTCGGCGCAGCGGCGACGCGACGCGGGGACGTCGAGGCGGGCTGGCGGCGAGTCGGCACGGCGGGACTCTAGCATGCGGGCGGGAACGGGCGCACGCCGGGGACCTGGCTGGAGGGCCATGCGATCCGGCGGGGCGGGTCCCGCGGGCCGGCGCGGGGCCGCTGCGGGCGCGGGTTCGGAAGCGCACGGGCGGGGCGTCGCGCGGCGGGATCAAAGCTCTGCTACCGTGGGCGCCGTGGACGAGCCGAAGGGAGCGCCCGGCAAGCCGGAGGGCGTGGAGGGGGATCTGCCGGTCGCGGCGACCTCGCTGATCGCCATGTCGCTGACCGCCGAGCAGCTCCACGGCAAGAACATGCCGACGATGACCGGCGCGTTCATCGCCGAGGCGCAGCAGCTCCCGCAGACGCTGGCCCGCTACCGGCTGCCGCTGCGCACGTGGTCGGTGCCGCTGCTGCTGATCGCGGCGGTGGTGGTGATCTTCTACCTGCTCTCTTTCTGGCTCAACGTGCTGACCTCGCGGGCGCCCGAGCAGGTCAGCCTGGTCGACCGGCTGCTCAACCAGACGCTGGCGCAGGCGCAGAACACGGTCAGCGGGCTCGGCGAGGTGATGGCGGCGGTCCTCGGGCTCGCGCTGACCGTCTCGAGCATCATCGTGCAGCTCGCGGCGACCCGCTTCACGCCGCACATCACCTCGCTCTTCTTCCGCGCCCGCACCAACATCCTGGTGCTCGGGTTCTTCGTCGTCTCGACGGTCTTCGTGGTGTGGGTGAACTTCTCGCTCTCCGGCGACCAGCCGGGGCCGCGGTGGGACGTGCTCTTCTCGATGCTGTTCATGACGGCGAGCCTCCTGCTGCTCTTCCCCTACTTCGCGTACGTCTTCGACTTCCTCGACCCGGAGAAGATCGTCGGCCGCATCACCGCGAACGGGCTCTACGCGTGCACGCCGCTGAGGGGCAAGCAGGCGGCGGCGATCGACCAGCGGCAGCTGCAGGCGATCGAGGCGGTCGAGCACCTGACGAACATCGGCCTCAACGCGCTGCAGCAGAAGGACAAGAACATCACCTCGTCGGCGATCGACGCGCTCTGTAAGTTCACGGTGCTCTACGGCGAGACGAAGGCGGGGATGCTCAAGGACTGGCACCGGATCCCGCAGTGGAACCGCCAGAGCCCCGACTTCGTGTCGCTCTCGAACGAGGCGATCCACGACCTCCGAGAGCGCGGGACCTGGCTCGAGTGGAAGGTGCTGCGCCAGTACCAGATGCTCTTCACCGAGGGCCTGAGCCAGATCAAGGACATCTGCTACCTGATCGCGATCAACACCCGCCGCCTCGGCGAGGCGGCGGCGCGCCGCGGCGACCTCCACGCGCTCGACCTGGCGATCAAGTTCTTCAACACCTACCTGCGCGCGACGATCAACGCGTCGGACATCCGCACCGCGTACAACATCCTCCACCAGTACCGCCAGCTCGCCGAGACGGTCCTCCGGCTCGGCCGCGGCGCGCCGGCCTCGGCGGTCGACAAGAACAAGTCGCTCGAGCAGCGCGCGATCGACGTCGCCCGCTACATGCGCTACTACTCCGGCGAGGCGTTCCGCCGCAACATGGCCTTCATCGCGGTGGTGATCGCCCACGACGTCGGCACGCTCTGCGCGTGGGCCTTCCAGCTGACGAGCAAGAGCCACGACGAGCTGCTCAAGATCTTCCTCGGGGTCGACGACGCGACCGAGTCCGCCGAGCAGGAGAAGACGCTCCGCGGGGTCCGCCAGGCGCAGATCAAGCTCGCCACCCACTACCTGACCTACGGCGCGGTCAAGCTGGCGAAGCAGATCGCCGACGACATGGTGAACGAGGACCGCAAGCGCCTCCGCAGCATGTGGGCCGAGCTCGAGAAGCTCGACACCCGCGAGTTCTGGGAGGTCAATGACCGCGGCTCGAACTTCGACTACCTGACGCCGGACCAGAAGGCCAAGCTGCCGCGCTTCTTCGCGTGGTTCGACGGGCTCTCGCAGGGCCCCGACGGCGGCCTCAGCGACTCGCAGGTGCTACGCCCGTGACGTCGCCGCGGCTCCACCACCTCGCGCTGCGCGTCGCCGACGTCGCCCGCGCGGCCGCGTTCTACGAGGAGGTGCTCGGGCTGCGCGTCCACTCCGTCCACCGCGAGCAGGACGGCGCCCTGCGGGCGATCTGGTTCTGCCTCGGCGGCGGGGCGGTCTTGATGCTCGAGCGCTCGCTCCGCGGGGTCGGGCCCGACGCGGGTTCGGCCCACGTGCTGGCGCTGGCGGTGAGCGACCTCGCGGCGTGGGAGCGCCGCCTCTTCGACCTCCGGGTCGAGATCACCGACCGGACCCTGTTCACGCTCTTCTTCCGCGACCCCGACGGGCACCGCGTCGGCGTGAGCACCTTCCCGGTGGAGGCGCCGTGAGGACGACGCTCGCGCTGCTCTTGATCTGCGGGTGCAACGCGGCCGTTTCTTCGCGCGAGACGAGCGACCGCAGCGCCGGCCACTTCGTCCGCCCGGACGCGCCGAACCCCCTCGCGTGCGCGGGCGACGGCGACTGCGCGCCCGGTCCGGCGGTCGACCCCCAGAACGGATGCTGCGACTCGGGGGTCGCCCTCGGGCTCTATGGGCGGCCCTATCTCGAGTGGCGGGCCGGGTGGCGAGCGGGGGCGTGCGTCGGGGTGACCTGCCCGGCCCAGCCCTCTCCGGCGCAGCCGCGGAGCTGCGCCCTCACCGGCGCGTGCGTGGCCGGGCGCTGCCAGGACCGCTGCTCCGGGCCCTGATCGAGGCGGCGGGCCGCTGGCGCGCGGACGCGCCTTGTGGCACCCTCCCGCGCGATGACGCACACAGCCCGAATTTTTGCCCTCACGACCTCGGTCCTGCTCGCCTGCTCGGGCGACGGTGCGCCCAAGGCGGCCCCGAAGACCGACCCCAAGGCGGCGCCGCCGTCCGCGCCGGAAGCGAAGCCGGACGCGAAGCCGGAGGCCAAGCAGGACGCCAAGCAGGACGCCAAGGCGGACACGAAGGAGGTCGCAAAGGGCGAGGACGGGGACGCGGGCGAGGAGGGCGCGGCGCTCCCGCCGTCGACGGCGCCCGGGAACTCGGAGCCCGGGCCGGCCTTCTTCGCGGTCGACAAGAAGGGGATCGTGCGGCTCGACAAGGGCAAGTTCATGGCGATCAAGGGCGGGCCCGACGCGCTGATCAAGAACCTCCACGTGGCCGCCGACGGGGCGCTGTGGGTGCTCGGCTTCGAGACGATCTACCGCCTGCCGAAGCTCGACGGGGACAGCTTCAAGGAGGTCGCCAAGGGCGGCTTCCAGGAGACGGGCAGCATCGACGACTTCCACGTCGTGTCGGAGAAGGACATCTGGACCGCGGGCTTCGGCGGCGTGGCCCACTGGGACGGCAAGGGCTGGACGAAGGAGGAGAAGGCGGCGATCGGCGCGGGCGACGATCTGCTCAACGGGATCGCGGTCGACGCCGAGGGGAAGGTGTGGGTGTCGTCCTCGAACCGGATCCACGTCAAGGACAAGGGCGCGTGGAGCACGCTCGACCTGACCAAGGTGAAGAGCGGGCAGCTCTTCATGGAGGGGATCGAGCGCGCCGCCGACGGCACGATCTTCGCGCTCGCGTCGTCGTCGCTGATAAGGCTCGGGCCGGGCGCCGGCGAGGCGCAGGCGGTCAAGCTCGGCGGCGGCAGCTTCCCCTCCTACAGCGACATGGCGGTCGGTCCGGACGGGACGATCGCGGTCCGCAACCTCTTCGACCTGGTCATCGCCTCGCCGGGCGGCGGCAAGGCGAAGGTGTGGAAGAAGAAGGACTATATGTCCGAGGACATCCGTTCGCTCGCGGTCGACGCGTCAGGACGAGTGTGGATCGCGTCGAAGATCGGCGCGGCGATCCTCGGGCCGGGCGACGCCAAGGTCGAGTGGCCCTCGGGGACGGTGCCGGAGCTGGCCGGCGAGATCGAGACGATCGCGGTCGTCGGGACGGGCCCGGCCGAGCTCCCCGCGGTCGGTCCGGTCAAGACGGGCGGGCTGACCGGGAAGATCCTCAAGGGGGGCTCCGGCCTGGCGAACCTCGAGGTCGAGCTCTGCCCCTCGCCGGGGATGATGTTCTCGAAGTCGCCCTGCGCGGACAGCTCGGTGAAGTTCTCCGGCAAGACTGACGAGCAGGGCGTGTGGAAGTTCGAAGGTGTGCCGCTCGGGGTGTACGGGATCGCCATCAAGTCCGAGGGGAAGTGGAAGATCACCCTCGGGACCGAGCTCGGCGGGGAGATGAAGGAGGGCAAGGTGTACGACGTCGGCTCGCTCTCGCTCGACTAGCGCCGGGTCTCGCTGGGGAAATTTTCGGGCCCCGTGTGGCTCGGCGACGACTCGGTGAGGGGCGGCGGCGGCGCTGGCGCCGACCCATCACGAGCCGCGAACGGCTCCGGTTCGACGCTCGCACCTGGGTCCGGCGCCACGCGTGCGCGCATTTGCTGCGTGGGGCGCTTCGGGAAAGTTCGTCATCGCGGGTTGTAACAACCTCGGGGGGCCGGGGACTTGGGAGGCATGATGACTCGACCCCTGTGGCTCTCCCTCTTCGCCTCTCTCTCCCTCACTGTCGCGGGCTGTGACGACGCGTCGGATCCGGTGACCGACCGCGATGGTGACGGGATCGAGGATGCGGAGGACGCGGACGACGACAACGACGGCCAGGAGGACGCGGAGGACAACGACGACGACAACGACGGCGTCGACGACTCGGAGGACCCCCCCCACCCCCCCCACGGCGGCGCCGCCGCGGAGGACGCGGAGGACGCCGACGACGCCGAGGCCGACGGCGAGGACGACGCGGAGGACGCGGACGACGACAACGACGGCGAGGACGACGCGGAGGACGACGACGACGACAACGACGGCGTCCCCGACGAGGATGACGAGGGCGACAAGGAAGACCAGGACGACGACGGCGAGGACGACGCGGAGGACGCGGACGACGACAACGACGGCGTCCCGGACACGGAGGACGCGGACGACAATGGCGACGGCGAGCCGGACACCGAGGAGGAGACCGAGGACCCGGCGCCCTGAAGATTCCTTCGGCCGCGCACGGGTGGGCGTCCGCCAACGGTCCGGGGGGTCCGGCGGGCGCCCGCCCGTGTTAGCGGGCGCGGCGGAGCACGAGCAGCAGCGCGGGCAGCACGAGCAGGCTCGCGACCAGGCATGAGGAGATTCCCATCACCATGACGAGGCCGAAGCTCTTCATGCCGCCGTAGTCGCCGAGCATGAGCGCGGCGAAGCTGGCGATCGTGGTGAGGGCGGAGAGGAGCACCGCGCCGCCGGTGCTGCGGACGAGGTCGTCGAGGCGGGCGACGCTGTGGGCGCGCTCGCTCTCGCGGCAGCGGTGGATCAGGTGGACGCCGAAGGCGGTGCCGATCCCGATCACGAGCGGCAACGAGACGATGTTGGCGACGTCGAAGCGCTGGCCGGCGATCGCCATCAGCGCGAGCATCCACAGCCAGCCGAGCATGGTCGGGACCAGCGCGAGCAGGGCGTCCCGGA
>CAZMML010000096.1:0-8979 GCA_964567335.1 uncultured Nannocystis sp.
CCCTCGGACACGCCCACGGCCTGCGCGAGCCTGCGCGTCGACACGCCGAGCCCCTCGCGCAGGAAGACCGCCCGGCAGGCGTCGAGCAGCGTCTGGTCGTCGATCTCCTTGGTCCGCGGCACCCGCCGCGGAGATGCTACTTGACCTCCGCATAAATAAGCAAATACTCACTTATAAATGACGGACACGAACCTCCCAGGGGTCGGGGAGCGTCGCCTGCGGGCGGCCGTGCGCTGGGGCCTCTACCCGCTGCTGCTCGCGTGGACGGCGGGCTGGGTCGCCTACGGGCTGGCCCATCCCGAGGCGCTGACGCGGGTGCTGGCGGTCAAGGCGGGCGGGATGGTCGCGCTGCTGCTGGCGCTCGAGTGGTGGGTGCCCTACGAGCGCCGCGGGGGCAGGCCGGGGCGCCCCCGGGGGCGCCGCGACCTGGTCTTCATCGCCATGAACGGCGCCGCGCTGGCGCTGCTGAACTACGGCCTCGCGGCGCTGTCGATCGCGGTCGCCGCCGACGCCGGCGGGCGCGCGGGCGGGTGGCCGCTGTGGCTGCAGGTGCTCGCCGGGCTCCTGGCCTTCGAGGCGCTGCAGTACTGGACCCACCGCTGGATGCACTTCGGCCGCGGGCGCCTCGGCAACTTCCTGTGGCGGATCCACGCGATCCACCACCTGCCGCAGCAGCTCTACGTCGTGATGCACGCGGTGTTTCACCCCTTCAACGGGCTCGCCGTGCGCGTGCTCGTGCAGCTCGTGCCCCTCTGGGCGCTCGGCTACGGCCCCGAGGCGGCGTTCGTGATCGGCTCGATCGTCGCGCTCTGCGGCACGGTCAGCCACCTCAACCTCGACGTGCGCGCAGGCTGGCTCAACTACGTGCTCGTCGGGCCGGAGCTGCACCGCTACCACCACTCGGCCGAGGGCCAGAACGCGACCAACCTCGCGGTCGCGCTCTCGCCCTTCGACTGGCTCTTCGGCACCTTCGAGTACCGCCCCGGGGTCCCGCCGCGGGCGCTCGGGCTGCGCGAGGAGGACGGCTACCCCGGACAGCACGCGCCGCTGCAGAGCGCGCTCTTCCCGTTGAGCCTGCGCCCGGTCGAGCCGCCGCGCGCGCGGCCGTGAGGGCTACTTCGGCGGCGGCGGGAGGCAGAGCTTGCCGCCCTCGATCTGCGCGTTGGTCCGGTAGGTGTTGAGGTCCTGCCAGGAGGGCGGCTCGTGCTGCGGGATCGTGCCGTCCTCGCGGACGTTCGTGACGTGGTAGGTGTGCTGGTTCCAGATCCGCCGGGCCTGGATCCAGCGGTCCTCCTTGTCGCGGATCACCTGCACCGTCGGCGAGGCCATGTTGCCGTAGAGACAGGAGACGACGACGATCTCGGCGGAGCCGTCGTTGTCGACGTCGGCGACGACCGGGTACTCGCTGAGGGTGCCGCTGGAGCGCGGGATCTGCAGCAAGGGGACGCCGCCCGCGCCGAAGATGAACATGGTCTGCTCGTCGGCGTACATCGCCTCGGCGACGCCGTCGCCGAGGAAGTCGAAGGCGGTGCCGGCGGCGATCCCGGTGGGATCGGAGATGTCGACGGTCCAGCGGAGCTTGCCGTCGCGCTCGAACACCGAGTAGTGGGCGGAGGAGCTGAGCGCGAAGTCCGCGACGCCGTCGCCGTCGAAGTCGTGCACGGTGGCGGGGCGCGACCAGTTGAGGCCGTCGGCGGGGTCGCCGGTCGGACGCAGGTCCTTGTACTTCACCGCGCCGTCGTGCTCCAGCAGGGTGATCCCGTTGGTGTTGGCGACCAGGACCTCGGGCTGCGGGTCGTCGTCGAGGTTCGCGACCTGCGGGAAGCCGGGCTCGATCCCCGCGACGTTGAAGAGCGGGGCGCCGGTGTGGTGGTAGGCCGCGTGGCCGAACACGACCTCGAGGTCGCCGTCGCCGTCGAGGTCGGCGAGCGCGGTGGCCGGGCAGATGACGTTGAGGAGCTTGGCCTCGAAGACGAGCAGGCCGTTGTGGTCGGCGAGCACGTCGTCGTAGGCGATCTCGACGTCGCCGTCGTTGTCGACGTCCGCGAGCGCGACGGCGCCGCCGAGCCCGTTGTAGCCGGGGATCTTCACGCCGGCCCACTTGGGCGCGCCGTCGTGCTCGAAGGCGACGAGGGAGCCCTCGGGCGAGAGGGTGACGATCTCGACCAGGCCGTCGCCGTCGATGTCGCCGATCGCGGGGGTGACGCCGTCGGCGACGGGGTCGGCGATCTTGAAGTGGAGCGCCCCGGTCGCGCCGTCGAGGAGGTAGATGTGCCCGGGCGGCTGCGGGTTGGCGAGCTCGGGGACGGCGACGATGACGATGTCGGGCACGTCGCAGAGGTCGATCTCGCCGTCCCCGTTGTCGTCGGTGAAGTTGGCGACGAGCGGCGTGACGATGCTGTAGGGATCGTCGGGGGCGGTCCACGTCCACTGCACGGCCGGCTCGAAGCTGTCCGGCGGGGCCTCGGCGCCGCACTCGCCGACGCCGTTCATGTCGTCGACGACCTCGCACGTGGGCGGCCCGCCGCCGGTCGGGTCGAAGTCCTTGGCGGTGCCGACGTCGAAGATGAAGGTGTCGCTCTGCCCGCTGCCCATCGAGGTCGAGGTGACAGGCCCGCCGGTGCTCTCGCTCGACGCGCCGGTGCTGCCCGGGGTCGTGGCGGTGGTGACGCTGGTGGCCGTGGCGCTGGCGCTGCCCTGGCCGCCGCCGCCGCAGCCGAGCAGCGCGCCGAGGAGCGCGGTGAGGGGGCGTGTTCCGGAGGTCCTCATGGAGGCCGTGAGGGTGGGACGGCGCGCGGTCAGGTGTCAAGCCGCGCGTGGCGGGCGGGTCCGCCACGGCGCGAGGTCCCTTGAGCGGCCGGTGAGAGGGAGTACGATGGAGCGATGCGCTTCGAAGGGTTCGTCCTCTCGCTCCCGCTGGTCCTCGCCGGTTGCGATGTCCCCAAGCTCGGCAAGCGCGGCGCGACCTGCACGGCGTCGTCGGACTGCGAGGGGGCGCTGCAGTGCGTGCACGCGACCTGCCTCGACGAGGCGGCGCTCGCCGAGCAGCAGACGGCGCGCGAGCGCGACGCGCAGCGCGAGGCGGAGCTCGCCGCGCTGGCGGCGGAGCTGAAGGTGCTGCAAGCGGAGCAGCAGCGGCTCCAGGCCCAGCGGCAGGAGATCGAGGCGAACCTCGCGGCGGTGAAGGGTGAGGCCGATCGCGCGGCTCAGCCCGAGCCCTCGGCCCCGGCCGAGGAGCGCGCGCCGCGGAAGCGGGACACGAAGGGCGAGTCGCTGGGCCTCAAGAACCCGTTCACGAGGAGGTGACGGCGCTCAGCGTGCGGTCGGGGAGGTAGTCCGGCGGCCAGAAGCGCTCGCACCAGCGGCGGTAGGCGATCAGGGGCCCGTCGTCGGGGAGGGGCTTGGGGTTGGCGAGGAAGCGGCGGTTGGTCCAGATCATCTCGTCGCCGTCGAAGTCCTTGGTCGCGATCGCCAGGAACACCCGCGAGAGCAGCTCCTCCGCGCCGAAGCCGAGGAGCCGCCGCGCGGCGCGGCTCAGCGGGCCGTCGAAGCTGCGCTTCACCGAGGAGACGACCCGGATCTGGCAGTCGCGCTCGTTGAGCGGGGTGATCAGGATGATGTTCATCAGCTCGAGGCCGCCCTGCGAGGGGTCGAGCTTGGAGATCGAGAGCGCCATCCCCGGCCCGAGGATGGCGATGTCGAAGTTGAAGGAGCTGGTGTAGACGCGACCGAGGCGCCGGACGAGGGCGCTCGGGCTCTGAGCGCCGGCCGTCCAGGTCATCCGCATGACCGCGCGGAAGGAGCCGTCCGGCGCCTCCGCCGGCTGCTTCACGATGCTGTGCAGCTCCCAGTAGTGCACGGCGTAGAAGTGCTGGATGTCGATGATGTTCTCGGTCGGGAAGAAGAGGTTGGTCGGCGCCAGACGCCGCCCCGCGTTGGTCACGGGCGGGCTCCAACCGTCGAAGAAGTCGGGCTCCGCGAACTTGAGGGGCCGGGTCGGACGCTCGCGGTCGACGCCGTGCCAGATGAAGATCGACGCCGCGGCCTCGCGCACGGTCCACGGGGTCGAGCGGACGTGCCGCAGGTTGCGCGCGTCGGCGACGAAGTCGCCCTTGACGCACTGGCCGCGCCCGTCGAAGTGGAGGCCGTGGAAGGGGCAGCGCACGCAGCCATCCACGACGCGCCCGCCGACCCCGCGGTGCGCCCCGAAGTGCGGGCACGTGGCGTCGAGCACGACCGGCTTGCCCTCGGCGTCGCGGAACGCGATGAGCTCGTTCCCCATGAAATTGAAGTTGGTGATCTTCCCGGGGACGACGTCGGACGAGCGCAGCGGCGCGAACCAGTCGTGGGCGAACTGCGGCGGCGGCCGCATATAGCGCTTGACGTGCATCGCTGTGTCCATGGCGGGCACCGTAGTACGCGCGGCTCGCTCTGTGCAGCCCCCCGCGCGCGTCGCCGCCCGCCCGGCGCGCGCGCGAGGTCACAGCCTCGCGGCACGCTACCCCAAGGTCAAATCATACGACGGCGACGACGTGCGCCCGCAAGGATGAGGACCAGGAGCGGCGCCACGTCGCGCGGGCGGGGGGCGCCCGCACAACATGCGCAGCCCTCCGGGGCGCCGCCCTCGGCGCCGGTGGTCCCGGTGGCGTCGCTCGCCGCGCCGGTCGCGGCGGTCGAGGCGGTCGAGCCGCCCTCCGAACCGGCGCTGGTGACCGCGTCGCCGCTGGTGCCGAGGGTGTCGGTGTCGGGTTCGCCGCTGCTGCTGGCGTCCTCCGACGGGTAGGCGTCGGGGAGGTCCCAGAAGGCGTCGCCCTGGACGGGCGGCGGACCCTCGAGGCCGGTCGAGAAGGTGAAGCTCCAGCCGGCGAGCGACTCGCCGTGGATCGTCTGCACGCCCGGGTCGACGGTGACGACGTAGACCTCGTCGTCCAGGAGGTCGCTCGTGGGCTTGAGGTGGAGGACGTGCGAGCCGTTGCCGTAGAAGAGGTCGAGGGCGATCGGCGCCTCGACGCCCATGGAGTCGACGACGTGGACCTGCGCCGCGGCGAGCGCCTGCTCGTCGAGCGCGCGGGCGAACACGATCGAGATCCACGACTCGATCGACGCCGCCTGGGTCGCGTGCTCGGCCCCGCCGTCGGCCGGGAAGGTCCACAGCACCGGGCGCGGCGGCGGATCGCCGTGGAGCAGGGCCCAGTTGCTCTGCCAGTAGCGGCGGGCGATCTCCGCCTCGGCCGGCGGGTTGCCCGGCGTCGTCAGGTCTTCATCGTGCTCGGCGGCCCACGGGAACGCGGCGGCGGCGTCCGCGAGCTCGGCAGGATCGCCGGCGCCGGTCGAGACGGCGAGGATCGCGAACCCGACCAGACCGACCTTCTGCTTCAGGCTGGAGGGGTTTATCGTCTTGCCGACGATCGACGCGAAGAGCTCGAGCAGCGGGTCGGTCGGGATCCACGCGGTCGGGACCTCGCCAGGCCCGGTCGCGCCCGCCCACAGCACGTCGGTGTCGGTGTCGAACGCGGAGTGGTCCTTGGCCTCGTAGAAGCGCGAGCGCTCGAAGAACATCGCGTCGTAGCTCTGGTCGGCGATGCCGTGCGAGGTCATGCCGAGGTAGAACGCGAGGTGCAGCCGCGCCTCGTCGGACCACGGCGGCGCGTAGTGCTCGACGATCCAGCGGCGGTAGGCGTCCTGGACCGGCTCCCAGTGCGACGCCTCGCCGGCGTCGCGCTCGTCGGCGGTGGCGCCCGGGGTGTAGCCCCAGTCCGGGAACATGGTCCCCGTGAAGAGCGCCTGTCGGAGCGAGGGGTCGCCGACCAGCGCGGCGAGCGAGCCCGCCGCCGGGACCCGCTCGGTCGCGCGCTTCGAGATCCACTGGTGCGAGACGTTGCCGTTGGCGGCGGCCGTCGCGGGCAAGAGCGAGAGCAGCGCGAGCAGCGAGGGCGGGACCGAAGCAACACGTCGCACGACAGGCACGCTAGCGCAGACGCGAGGGCCCGGCCATCGGCTCAGGGCGGGTGGATCGATCCCGCGCCGGCGACCCCAGGCACGAGCGCCGGCGGGCTCCGGCGCTCGCTACGGCTTCGGAGCCGCAGGGCCCGCCTCGGCGAGCTCGAGCTGCGTCGGATCCGCGAGCAGCTCTTCGATCCGCGCCGAGAGCCGGGCCGCCTGGACGCCGTCGAGGACCCGGTGGTCGAGCGTCGCGTGCAGCGGCAGCACCGGGCGGACGGCGACCTGCGGCGCGCCGTCGGGACCGGCGACCACCCAGGGCCGCGGGGTGATGGCGCCGACGAGCACGACGATCGGGCAGTGCGCCGGCGGGAAGAGCGGCGCGTAGGCCCAGCGAGCGCCGAACATGCCGACGTTCGTCACGGCCGCCGAGCCGAACGAGTCGCGCGGCAGGCCGGGCAGCCTGAGGTTGAAGGTGTACTGCAGCACGTCGAGGACCGCGTGGAAAGGCCGCAGCAGGAGCGGGGGGATCCGCCCGAGCGTGCGGCGGACGCCGGCGAGCTCCGGGTCCTGGTCCGCGCGGATGGTCGCCACGCGCGCGGCGAACTCGCGGGCGATCTCGCCGATCGACTTGCGGTCGGCCTGGCGGATGATGATCCCCGAGAGGTCGAGCGCGGAGGGATCGGCGCTGCGGGCCTGCAGCGCGACCTGGAAGAAGATGTCGACGTCCTCGCGCTGGTAGAAGCGCTGCCAGCGGACCAGCACGTTGACGTCGGGGCGCTCCGCGAGCGCGACCGCGAGGGCGCGGCCGACCAGGTGGGTGATCGTCGCGTGCTCGCCGGTGCGGGCGTGGAGCTCCGCGAGGTGGGCCAGCGCGGGGCTCGCGTCGACCTCGATCGACCCGTGGATCGTCGGGTCGCGCGAGGCGCCCCACGCCGCCACGGCGAGGCGACGGAAGGTCGAGACCTGGCGGACGCGGCGGAGCTTGATGTTCCCCATGGGACCCGAGTGTAACGCGCTCACAGCAGCGAGCAGTCGAACTCGAACTGTCCGTTGCCTCCGCCCTCGTAGACCCTGAAGTAGAAGGCCGGGAAGATCGCCACGTTCTGCGCCCCCTTCGGCGCGAAGAAGTAGCGCCGGTCACCGCTCATGTCCCCCGGAGGGTTCACGTCCCAGCCCTGCATCTTCAGCCACATCTCGAAGGCGGCGACGTCCGCCGCGTTGGGGTCGTTGGGGTCGACCGGCACCGCCGCGTCGACGTGGAAGTCGATCGCCCCGCCCTTGACCATGATCGCGGTGAGGTCGACGGGCGTCCCGTCCGCGAGGAAGGACCCCGAGATCGACTCCTTGAGCGGGAGCTCGACCGGCGTCGTCTCGACGCAGGTGAAGGACGCGACCACGCCCCCGCCGGTGCTCGCGCCGGTGCTCGAGCCGCTGGTGCCTTCGCCGCTGGTGCCGCTCCCGGGCCCGCCGCTGGTGCCCTCGCCGGTCGTGGAGCTGCCCTCGCTGGTCGATCCGCTGGAGCCCGCGGAGGTGCTCCCGCCCTCACTGCTGCTCCCGCTGGTGGTGGGCCCGGGTCCCGCGCTGCTGTCCCCCGCGGTCGACGCCGAGCTTCCTCCGGTGCTCGCCGAGGTGCTCGCGGCGCCGGTATCAGGGCCGGCGGAGGTGGTGGAGGTCCCGCTCGCGGGCGAGCAAGCGGCGAGGACGAGCAAGGGGACGAGCGAGCCAGGTCGACGCATGAGGAGAGCATGGGTCGTCCCGTGTGTCCGTCACCACGAAGGTTCTGCGTGTCGCGAACCGGTTGCGCGCCGCCCAAGACCGGGGCCCGCGCCGTCGCTCGGCCAGCCGCCGCCGTCGAGGCGGTGGTTACCGAGCGGATGAACGCGGTGCACCCGGCGGTCGCGGCGGAGCGGAAGCTGACCACCGCGCAAGCGCCATCGGTTCCGGGACGCCGCCTTCACCCCTGCGTCGGACGGGCGCGCGGCGCGCGGGCGTCACGCGCCCCGCAGGCTCTCGCGCGTCAGAGCTCGTCGGCGCCGAGGTCGTAGGAGCCGCCGCGCGCCGCGCCGTCGATGTCGTAGGAGACGCCGGGGGTCGGGGCGACCGCGTCCTGGGCCGGGCTGCCGGCGCCGAGGTGGCCGTCGGCGCTGAGCAGCGGATCGGCGGCGCGCGAGCCGGCGTCGAACATCGGCGCGTGGGCCTGCCAGGCCGCGAGGTCGGTCCCCTCGTAGGTCGTGTCGGGGCGGGCGTCGCTGAAGAGGCAGGGCGCGCCGCCGGCGTGGTAGAGGTTGTCGCGGATCGTGCCCTGGGCGCCGAGCCCGGAGAGCGCGCCGAGTTGGTCCTCCACGCTGTGGCGGATCCCGAAGCAGATCGGCGCCGGGAGGCCGGTCTGGTCGACGACGTTGCCGACGATCGTCGGGTCGGTGTTGGCCGGGCGGCCGGCGTTCGGGTCGTAGTCCTGGGTCGCCACGCCGAGGTAGAGCGCGGCCTGGCCGCGGGCGCCGGCGCGGATCACGGTGTTGTGGAGCAGGTGGGCGTCGCGCGTCGCGTAGAGGCCGAGGCCGGCGAGGCCGGTGTCGGCGACGACGCAGTTGCGCACGACCCCGCCGATGTTCTCGTAGTAGGCGGGGTTCGCCTGCAGGTCGAAGAACTCCGGGCTGGTGTCGAAGCCGAGGACGATCCCGAGGTCGCCGCAGCGCTCGGCGCGGGTGCGCTCGATGATCGTGCCGATCGACCCGCCCTTGACGTAGAGGCACGAGGTCGCGGTGTCGTGGATGTAGGTGTCGACGACGTGCATGCGGTCGGCGTTGACGGCGTCGATGCCTTCGGCGTTCTTCTCGTCCTGCGGGGTGTCCGCGGGGTAGCCGACGCCGGAGTTGTAGATCTCGCAGCGGCGGATCGTGACGTCGTCGCAGCCGGCCGGCACCTTGACGACGTCGCGGCCGGAGTCGTGGAGCACGCAGTCCTCGATCAGGACGTCCCGGGCGGTGAGGTTGTCGAGCGGCGTGTCGTCGTAGTCCCACTGCGAGCCGAGGAAGA
>CAZMML010000097.1:0-8958 GCA_964567335.1 uncultured Nannocystis sp.
CACGCCCGTGCGCGCGGAGGGGTCGAGCGCGCAGAGCTCGGCCGCGGCGGCCCGGGTGAAGCCCACCCAGCCGCCGGCGCCGGCGAGCGAGAGGCCGAGCAGCGCCGTCGTCGCGCGCTGGCGGGTCCGTCGGCGCAGGGGGACCTCGCGCAGCTGATCGAGGAGGCTCCGCATGTCGGGCCAGCGCCGGTCGGGGTCGCGGGCCAGCCCGCGCCGCACGAGCGGCCACACCCAACCCGGCACCGCCCCGCGCGGCGGGACCACGGGGCGGTCCTCGGCGAGCACGAGGTCGCGGGCGCCGAGGCTCTTCGCGTCGTGCGGCGAGCGGCCCCACAGTCCCTCATAGAGCGCGACGCAGAACGAGAACTGATCGCTGCGCGCGTCGACGACCCCGCCGCGGACCTGCTCGAGCGGCATGTAGTTGGGCGTGCCCATCACGGCCCCGGTCGCGCTGAGCCGCTGGTCGAGGGTCGGCGGGGCCTCGCCGCTCTCGGCGGCGTCCGGGCGACCGCCCTGACCCGACTCGCCCGAGCTCGCGCCCATGCGCGCGAGCCCGAAGTCGGCGACGCAGACCCGGCCGTCCGCGCCGCGCAGCACGTTGTCGGGCTTGAAGTCGCGGTGGGTCAGGCCGGCGGCGTGGGCGGCCGCGAGGCCCTCCCCCGCGGCCAGGTAGGCGTCGAGGATCGCCCGCCAGGGGGGCGAGGCGTCGCGGATCCACTCGGCGAGGCTCTGGCCCTGGACGTACTCCATGGCGATGAAGACGCGCCCCTGGTGCTCGCCGACCTCGTACACGTGGACGACGTTGGGGTGGGTCAGCTTGGCCAGCGCTCGCGCCTCACGGCGCATGCGATCGCCGAAGTGAGGGTCGTGGCTGAGCCTGGCGTGGACCAGCTTGAGCGCGACGGGCCGGTCGAGCTCGTCGTCGTGCGCGAGGAACACCTCGCCCATGCCGCCGCCGCCGAGGCGCCGGATCAGACGGTAGGTCCCGAGGCGCAGCTGCTCCTGCTGGCCGCCGAAGAGCCGCGCGCTGACGCTCTGAAAGATCCGCGCCTCTTCGAGGCTGAGGGGCGGCGACGGCGGCGCCGTGCTGTCGAGTTCGACGGGAGGCATGGTCCTGCTGAAGGAGTGTCGCGGGGCCCGGAGGTGACGACGAGGATCTCGACCTCCGCGACGGCGCGCCGCGAGCTCTCGGTCGCGCTACACCGGGTTGGCCTTCCGCAGCTCCAGGGCCCAGTCATCCAGCCCGCTGAGGGTGCTCTCGACTAGCGCTGGCGACTCGCCGAGCCTCTCGATCGCCTCGCGGAGGAGCTGTCGCGCCCGCTGGATCCGGCTGCGCATGGTCGAGTGCGGGACCCCGAGGATCTCGGCGATCTCGGCCGCGTTGAGCTGCTCCCAGTAGACCAGCTCGAGGATCACCTGCGACTCGATCGGGATCCGGCGCAGCGCGAGGAGGAGCAGGCGCTGCTCCTGGCCCTGGCCGACCATGGTGCTGGGGCCGGGGTCGAGATCGACGATCGCGCTCGAGGTCGGGTCGAAGGCCCGCTGCCGGGCGAGGGCGCGCAGGTTCGTGCGCATCACGTTGTGGGCGATCCCGAACAGGTAGCTGCGAAAATTGGCCCCACTGGTGAGACGGTCGCGGCCCTCGACCAGCGCCACGAAGGTCTGCTGCACGAGGTCGTCGATACCAGCGCTGAACTTGTTGCGAAAGAAGCGGGTGATCCCCTGGAAATGGCGGCGAAAGAGGGCCTCTCCGGCCTGGCGGTTCCCGGCGCGCCAGGCCTCGACGAGCTGCAGGTCATCCACCCGCATCTTCTATCAGACAGAGAGGTCGGACGCATCCCACCGAAAACCGGACGGGCCCGGAATCGGCGGGTGAGTTTCCGCGGCGCATCGCGGGCCGCAGCGGGCGGGCTCAGGCCGCGGTGAGGGTGAGGTCGTCCCTGGCCCCAACCTTCGGGCCAGCGCGCTCCTCGCGTCGCGCCCAGCGACCTCCTTCACGGCGTCTTGGCGCACCGACGTGTTCAGCTTCTGCGCGGTCGCCTGGGAGGCGCTCCTGGGCAGAAGCCCCTTTCGCGGCGACGATCTGGCGAGCCGACGCGCCGCTGTTCTGTCCGGCGACGTCGACCTCGCCGTGCGCAGCCCCTCACCGACGAGCTCGTGGTCCTCTCGCGCGACCTGAGTCGACTGATACGCCGCTTCAAGGTCGACGATGACGGCCTCGCCAACATCGACGGGGTCTCGGTGCTCCCGGGGAGCGGACACCTCCTGCTGCTGAGCACCTTCGATCTCAAGGCGGGGATCTTCACGACGACCGGCGAGGTCGTGGTCGCACCGGCGACGATCGGGAGCCCGGACGGCGCGCTGCGCGGAGGAGACGAACCCGGCCTCCTGGACGCGACGCTCGCGGTGTGCGCCGACGGTCGCGTCTGGCTGTGCGAGGGCCTCGAGGGTCGCGACGGTTGCGACGTCTACGCCCCGCGCGACGGAGAGGTCGACTCCTGCGCCTGTCTCTTGCCTCCGGCGAATCGCGGCGCGCCTTCGGCCACGAGGCCGAGCGCGCCGTGAACGCCCGCCGGCGCGAGAGCGCGGCCCGCACGGCGACCTCGTCGGCGGGCGGACTGCCCGCCGCCGGTCGAGCGTCCCGGCGGTCCGACGTCGAGCCGGCGCAGCGCGGCTCAGGCCGCGGTGAGGGCGAGGAGGTAGGCGCGGAGCATCGCGGCGAGCTCGGCGGCGAAGGCGGGTGAGCGGAGCAGTTGAGGGGAGCGCCGCGCGGTCGAGCGGAGGACGCCGCTGGTGGCGCGTACGACGAGGGTCGCCACCAGGTCGAGGTCCCTGGCCCGGACCTCGCCGCTGACGCGCAGCATCTCTGCGAGGGTGGCCTCGATCGCGGTCTCGAATTGATCGATCGGCGAGTTCGGGTCGGCCGGGATCAGCTGGTGGAAGATCTGGGCCATGCGCAGGTCGCCGGCCTCGGCGGCGATCAGCGCGCCGACCACCTCGTCGATCGCGGCGGCGAGCGGGCGGCCGGCGGCGCTGGCGACCGCGGCGGCGAGCAGCGGCTGCACGCGCGCGGAGTGGCGCTGCAGCAGCGCGTCGACGACCGCCTGCTTGTTCGGGAAGTACTGGTAGAGCGAGCCGACGCTGATCCCCGCGCGCGCGGCGATCGCGTTGGTGGTCAGACCGGCCTGGCCCTCGCGGGCCAAGATCTGAATCGAGGCCTCGAGGATCGCGTCGACGGTCGCGCTCGATCGCTGCTGGACGGGGGTCCTGCAGGCCTTTACGCGGGGTTTTGCGCGAGGGCGGGGGGCCTTGCGAACGCGAGTAGCCAAAACATGAGCTCCTGCTCATATTTATATCCGTGCGGCGAGGCGGAGTCGAGGGCTCCGCAGCCGCGCGGGAGAACGTCATGCTTCAGATCGTCCAGAACGTCCGTTTCCTCTGGAATTTCATCAGGCTCACCCGCGATCCGTCGCGCCTCGACCTGGTCTTCAAGATGGCCGACACGCTCGACCCGGATCGTCGGCCGGAGGTGCGGCGGATGCTCGCGCGGCCGGAGGTGCGGCGCTACCTCGATGGGCACCTGCCGATCGCCCGCCTCGACCTCGTGGCGCTGCGCGCGGCGCCGGAGGGCTCCTTCGGCCGCGCGGTCGCCACCTTCTTCGACACCCAGAAGCTCGACCCGGCCGCGATCCACCACACCGAGTCGGTGGCGCACACCGACTTCGAACGCTTCAGGCGCCACATGGAGCGCTCGCACGACCTCTGGCACGTGGTCACCGGGTTCGGCACCGACGTCCCCGGCGAGCTCGGGCTGCAGGCCTTCGGGATCGCCCAGATCGGCGTGTCGCTCGGGTATCTGCTGCTCGCGGCCGGCTTCTTCCACCAGATCACCGACGACCAGGACGGGCCGCGGATCATGGACGAGGTCGGGCGCGGCTGGCAGCTCGGCAAGCAGGCGCGGCCCTTCTTCGGCGTCGACTGGGAGGCCCTCTTCCCGCTGCCGCTCGCCGAGGTGCGGGCGCAGCTCGGCGTGGCGCCGAACTGAGGCCCGCTCACGCGCCGTCGCGGACGCGCGTGCGCGGGGCCTTGCGCTCGAGGCCGAGGACGTCGGGGCGGCTGTAGTGGCCGGCGACGTCGAGGGTCATCCGCTCCTCGTCGAGGCGGTGTCGCTCGAGGTCGGCGACGAGCAGATCTTCGGGCGCGGGGGCCGGTCCGGCGAGGACCTGGCCGTCGGGCCCGACGACCGCGCTGCCGCCGGCGATCACCCAACCCGCGGCGCCGGGCGCGGCGAGCTCGGGCGGCAGGTCCGTCGCGGGCATCTGCAGGCCGGCGGCGACGACGAAGCAGCGGCCCTCGAAGGCGTAGTGGCGGCTCGCGAGCAGGTGGGCCTCGTTCACGCCGGGCCACAGCGCGAGGTGGATCTCCTCGCCGTCGTCGTGGAGCGCCTGGCGGGCGAGCGGCATCCAGTGCTCCCAGCAGATCAGCCCGCCGACGCGGCCGACGGCGGTGGCGACGCTGCCGAGGCCGGCGCCGTCGCCCGGACCCCACACGAGCCGCTCGGTGTAGGTCGGCACCAGCTTGCGGTGGTGGACGCGCAGGGCGCCGTCGGCGTCGAAGAGGAGGAGGCTGTTGTAGAGGGTGCCGCTGCCGGGGCCGCGGTCGACGCGCTCCTGTACGCCGATCCCGACGACCTCGCCGCGGCGGCGGTCGGCCTCGGCGAGCGCGCGGACCTCGGGTCCGGGGACCGTGACGCTGTGGGCGCGCAGGCGGGCGTAGAGCGCCTTGACCGCGCGCTCGCCCCAGAGCGCGGCGCCGGGGCAGACGTCGAGCCAGGCGGGGTAGCCGGGGATCCAGGTCTCGCCGAAGGCGACGAGCTGGGCGCCGCGCTCGGCGGCGGCGTCGATCCACGCGAGGGCGCGGGCTGTCGACGCCGCCGCGTCGAGGTAGGCGCAGGGGGCTTGGACGACGGCGACGCGGACCCGCGGGAGCACGCGTCGAGGATAGCTCAGGCGGAGGCGAGCGCGTCGGCGTCGGCCCAGCCGTGGAGGCAGATCAGCTGGCCCTTGCGGGTGCCGCGCGCGAGGCCGACGAAGGCCGCGCCGAGGCGCAGCGTGTCGGACTCCGAGGGCATGCCGAACTGGTTCTTGCTGCCGCCGACCGGCGCGACGCTGAAGTGGATGCAGATCGTGTTGACGCGGACCTTGTCGGCGGCGGTCTCGGCGGTGAGCGCGAGCTGCAGCGCGTTGAGGGCGGCGTTCTTGACGGTGCCGAGCCACGCGGCCGGGTTGGGCGGCGGGATGTGGGCGAGGCCGCCGCTCACGAGCGTGAAGGACGCGCCGTCGCGGGCCCGCAGCAGCGGGACGAAGGCCCGGGCGGCGAGGAAGTTGTTGTAGAGGCCGTCGTCGAGGGCCGAGCGGAGCGCCGCGAGCGGGGTCTGGGTCGGCGGCGGGGCGAAGTTGACGAAGCCCTGCACGCTGACGACGTGGTCGAGCGAGCGCCCGCCCGCGGCCGCGAGCACGGCGGCCTTGGTGCGCTCGGCCATCGCCTCGTCGGCGAAGTCCCCCGCGACCGGGATAAAGGGCGCCTCGCGCGAGATGCCGACCTGGGCCCGCGTCTTGTCGAGGCGGTCGAGCGAGCGCGACACCGCGATCACTGTCGCGCCCGCGTCGATGAAGCGGCGCGCCACGCCAGAGCCCACGACCCCCGAGGCGCCGATGACCAGCACCGTACTGCTCTCTTTGTGCATCTTCTCCTCCTTCGTATCCTTCGTACCGGCTTTGTATCACGGGCAGGCCGGGGCGCACGCGCCAGGCGCCCCCGGCGCGTGCGGCCCGTTTGCGAGCGCGACGACGCCGCCCGCGCGGGGAAGTGGTAGGCTCCGCCGCGAGCCACGGACATGTTCATCGGCGACTGGACCCGACGCGGGGCGATGTATTGGCCCGACAACCTGGCGGTGGTCGACCTTGCGAAGGGCGACGCGGGCCGCCTGACCTACCGCGACCTCGAGCGGCGCGCGAACGCGGTCGCCGGCTGGCTGCGCGCGCGGGGCGTGGGGCGCGGGGACCGGGCGGCGATCCTCGCGCAGAGCGGGGTCGAGGTGCTCGATCTCTTCTTCGCCTGCGCCAAGCTCGGGGCGATCTTCGTGCCGCTGAACTGGCGCAGCCCGTGGCGCGAGCTGGCCGAGGTGGTCCTGCCGGTGGCCCCGAAGGTGCTGGTGTTCGGGCCCGAGTTCGCCGAGGCCGCGCGCGAGCTGCTGCCGCGGCTCTCGATCGAGCGCGCGTGCCACCTGGGGGGCGAGGGCGTCGCCGGGAGCGTCGCCTGGGCCGAGGTGCTGGCGGGGCCGGCAGAGCCGGTCGAGAACCCGGCCGTCGACGGCGAGGACATCGCCTGCCTGCTCTTCACCGGCGGGACCACCGGCGCGCCGAAGGCGGCCCAGATCTCCTACCGGATGATCGCCTGGAACACGCTGAACACGGTGATCCACGAGCTCCAGCGCGGGGACGTCACGATCACCCACACGCCGATGTTCCACACCGGCGGCCTCTTCGTCTACACGATCCCGCTGCTGACCCTCGGCGGCACGGTGGTGATCATGAAGAAGTGGAGCGCCGACGAGATGCTGGCGGTGATCGAGCGCCACAAGGTGACGGCGCTCTTCTGCGTGCCGACGCAGTACCAGATGATGCTCGACTCGCCGCGCTTCGCCGCGACCTCCTTCGCCAGCGTCCGCTTCCTGACGAGCGGCGGGGCGCCGCTGCCGGTGCCGCTGATCCGGGCCTTCACGGCGGTCCACAAGGTCGCGTTCAAGCAGGGCTTCGGCATGACCGAGTTCGGGCCGGGGGTCTTCTCGCTCGCGCCCGAGTTCGCGGAGTCGAAGGCGGGCAGCGTCGGCCGCCCCAACTACTTCATCGACGCGCGGATCGTCGACGACGAGGGGCGCCCGCTCGGCGACGAGGAGGTCGGCGAGCTCGTCCTCAAGGGCCCGGCCGCCTGCTCCGGCTACTTCGGCCAGCCCGGCCCGCACCTCGACGCCGAGGGCTGGTTCCACACCGGCGACCTCGCGCGCCGCGACCGCGAGGGCTTCTACTTCATCGTCGACCGCAAGAAGGACATGTTCATCTCCGGCGGCGAGAACGTCTACCCCGCGGAGGTCGAGCGGATCCTCTACGAGCACCCGTCGGTCGCGCAGTGCGCGGTGGTCGGCGTGCCGGACCCGCAGTGGGGCGAGGTCGGGCGCGCCGCGGTGACGCTGCGCCCGGGCGCGACCGCGGACGAGGGGGCGCTGCTGGCCCACTGCCGCGACCGCCTCGCGCGCTACAAGGTGCCCAAGGCGATCGTCTTCCTCGACGCCCTGCCGCTCTCCCCGGCGGGCAAGATCCTGCGCCGCGAGCTGCGCGAGCGCCTCAGCAAGGAGACCCAATAACATGTCGGAAGAGACACCCAGGAACCTCACCGCCCGGATCCTCGGCCTCGTCGGCTACCTGACCGACCCGAAGAGCGCGCCCGGCAAGCTGTGGGCGCGCTTCGAGGGCGCCTCGACCGGGGTGATGGAGCGCCTCGCCCGCAGCCCGCGCTACCTCCGCTTCGCCGGGCGCGGGCTGCAGCGGATGTTCCGCTTCCACCGCGACCTCATCGACCTGACGGAGGAGGTCCTCCACATGTGGCGGATGCCGACCCTCGGCGACCTCAACGAGGTGCGGGCCCAGCTCCGCCGGGCCGAGGAGCGCCTCGAGATCACCACCACACAGCTCGAGCTGGCGCTCGAGGCGCTGGAGCGGCTCCAGGCGGAGCTGACTCGCCGCGCGCGGGAGGCGGCGTGAGCATGGACGGCTCGACCTTCGACAAGGTGCGCGGGGCGGCGCGGCGGGTCGCGGACGCGGCGGGGAGCTCGGCGGAGATCGGGCGCGCGTGGCAGCGGGCGCTCTTCGATCGCGCGGTGAGCCCGACCCGCTACCTCGCGCCGCTGGTGAGGCACGCCGCGGGGCTCGGCGACCCGCCGGTCGGCTCGACCCCGCGGCGGACCGTGTACGCGCGCGGGAGCATGAGGCTGCACCGCTTCGAGGCGCCGGTCCGCCGGCACCGCACGCCGATCCTCTTCGTGTACTCGCTGATCAACCGCTACTACATCCTCGACTTCCTGCCCGGGCGCAGCCTGATCGAGTTCATGACCCAGCAGGGCTTCGACGTGTACGCGATCGACTGGGGCACGCCCGGGCCGGTCGAGCAGGACATGACCTGGGCGGACGTGTGCGGCGGGCTGATCGAGGCCGCCAAGCGCTGGACGCTCAAGGTCTCCGGCGCCGCGGACCTGACGATGTACGGCTACTGCATGGGCGGGACGATGGCGCTCGCGGCCGCGGCGCTGCACCCGAAGGGGATCCGCAACTTCGTCGCGCAGGCGACCCCGGTCGACTTCAGCCAGGGCGGGATCTTCACCACCTGGACCGACCCCGAGTACTTCGACGTCGACGGGATGGTCGACGCCTACGGCAACGTGCCGATCGACCTCATGGAGGCCGGGTTCTCGATGATGGCGCCGATCCAGCGGGTCTCGAAGTGGTTCGAGGTGTTCCGCCGCCTGCGCGACCGCGACTTCGTGACGACCTTCCTGGCGATGGAGCACTGGGCGGCCGACAACGTGCCCTTCCCGGGCGAGGTGTACCGGCAGTACATCAAGGACTGCTACCAGGAGAACAACTTCTACAAGGGCGCGATGGTGGTCGGCGGCCGGCGCGTCGACCTCGGCGAGCTCCGTTGCCCGCTCCTCACCCTGATCGCGGAGAACGACACGATCGCGCCGCCGCCCTCGTCGGAGGCGCTGCTCGGGGTCGTGGGCTCGACCGATAAGACGCTGATGCGCTTCCCGGTCGGGCACATCGGGCTCTCGACCTCGAGCAAGGGCCCGAAGCAGATCTGGCCGAAGATCGCCGGCTGGATCGCGGCGCACAGCGACCCGCT
>CAZMML010000098.1:0-8941 GCA_964567335.1 uncultured Nannocystis sp.
GGGTGCTCCTTGACGGCGACCTGCACATACAGATCGCCGGCGGGCCCGGCATGAACATCGGCCTCCGCGTCCCGATCCCGCGGCCCGGCACGATCCGCGCGCGGGTGAAGGGCGCGGAGCTCGGCGCCGAGGCCCAGGAGAGCGCCGCCGACGACGCCCGCCGCCAGCTCCGCGGCCGCGTCTACAAGCTCTACGCGCGGATGGCCATGGTCACCGCCGACCGCGAGCACGCCCTCCGCGCCGCCGAGCTGCGGCGCGCCCGCCGCGACCTCATCGGCGCCCGCGTCCAGCAGTCGGTCTCCACCCGCCTCGACGCCGCGCTGGCCGAGGTCGCCTTCGCCGAGGCCCGCGACGAGACCGCCCGCCTCGACGCCGAGCTGGAGCGCCTCCACGGCGAGCTCGAGCGGCTGATCGGCGCCGGCCCGCAGCGCTTCCAGATCGACCCGCGCGAGCTCCAGCTCCGCGACCTCGACCTCGACGAGGAGGCCCTCACCGAGCGCGCCATGGAGTCGCGGCCCGAGCTGCGCGGCGTCCAGACCCGCGTCGGCCAGGCCAAGGCCGACCTCCACCTCGCGCGCAGCAAGGCGTGGCCCTGGTTCGACTGGGCCCAGATCCAGTACCGCGCCGGCCCGAACGCCACCCCCGCCTCGTTCGGCTTCGGCGTCGCCCTGACCCTGCCGATCTTCAGCTGGAACCGCGGCGAGGTCCGGGCCAGCCGCGCGCTCGTCCGCCAGCGCGAGCTCGAGGAGCGCGCCAAGATCGCCGCCGTCGCCGCCGAGGTCGACGAGGCCGCCGAGCGGGCCCGCCGCACCGCCAAGCGCGCGCAGGAGCTCGAAGGGACGATCCTCCCCCAGATCGAGGCCGCCGGTCGCGAGGCCGACGCCGCGCTCGCCGCGGGCGGCCTCGACCCCCTCGTCGCCAACGACATCGCCGCCAAGATGGTCGCCGCGCGGCGCGTCCTCCTCACCGCGCAGCTCGAGCACCGCGAGGCCGTCATCGACCTCGAGACCGCCGTCGGCGGCCCCCTCGGCCGCCGCTGAGCCGGCGGTTCGACCACCCGACCGCCCGCGCTCGCGAGGCGCGCTCGTGTGCACGGGCGCTCCTCATGGGCGCGTCCACGCCTGGGCGGCCACGTCTCGTAACCGCGCTGTCGCTTTCTCGTTACATTCGTCGCCGGGCTGTCACATCATGTGGGGTCTCGCCCTGGGAGATCGACATGAGCTTGCAAGACGCGATTCGCCACCTCCTCCCCCAGGAGGTCGTCTTCTACGACCTCCTCGAACGCCAGGGGTCCCTCCTCCTCGACGCGGCGCGGGCGCTGTGCCGCTTCGCCGACGGAGCCCCCGCGGGCGAGGTCCACGCCGCGGTCCGGGAGCTCGAGCACGCGGCCGACGGCGTCGTCCACGAGGTCGAGGACCACCTCGCCAGGATCTTCGTCACCCCGCTCGACCGCGAGGACATCCAACAGCTGTGCATGTCGCTCGACGACCCGATGGACTACATCAACGTCACCGCCCGCTCGCTCGACCTCTACGTCGTCCCGCGGCCGACGCCACCGATGCAGCGGATGATGCGGCTCCTGGTCGTCCTCGCCGAGCTCCTCCACCACCACCTGCCCGCGCTGCGGCGCCATGAGTACCGGCGGCTGATCGACCTCGGCCGCGAGGTCAAGCGCTACGAGAAGGAGGGCGACACAATCTTCCGGGGGGCGATCATCGAGCTCTTCAAGGACCGCGACCTCGACGCCAAGTCGCTGATCCGCGACAAGGAGATCCTCGAGGACCTCGAGCACGCGATCAACAGCTTCGAGGTGTTCTCGGAGCGCCTCCGGCACCTCGCCGTCAAGCACGGGTGAGGACCCCCCCACGTGACACCCGCGTGACAGCGGTGTAACGCAGCCCCCGGAACTCCGCGCCCGGCGAAAGCAGCCCCTGGCGGGCGCCGCGGCGTCTGTGACGAGATCGCGACGTTTGCGCGCGAGCGCGCACAGGGCCCCCGGCTCGGATAGGTTTGGGCCCGGAGATTCGCGTATGGGACTGCAGGACATGGTCCGTTGGATCCTTCCCAAGGAGGAAGTGTTCTACAGCTTGATCGAGCGGCAGGTTGAGCTGCTCGAGCAAGCCGCGCTCGCGCTCGCCAAGTTCGCCGACGGTGAGCCGGCCGAGAAGGTGCACGAGACGATCCAGGAGATCGAGCACCGAGCCGACGCCCTCGTCTACGAGAGCGAGGAGCACTTCGCCAAGGTCTTCGTCACCCCGATCGACCGCGAGGACATCCAGCTCCTCGTCGTGTCACTGGACGACATCGTCGACCTCATCAACCTCACCGGTCGCACCTTCGTGCTCTTCAACGTGCCGAAGCCGACGCCGCCGATGATCGAGCTCATGCGTCTCATCGTCAAGATGGCGGGCGTGCTCAAGAACGAGATCGGCGCGCTGCGGCGCCACGAGTACGGCAAGCTGATCCAGACCGGACGCACCCTCAAGCAGCTCGAGAAGGAGGGCGACCAGACCTTCCGGCAGGCCGTCGGCGCCCTCTTCCACGACCCCACGGTCGACGCCAAGGTGCTCCTGCGCGACAAGGAGATCCTCGAGGACCTCGAGAACGCCATCGACAAGTTCGAGACCGTCGCGGAGCGGCTCAAGAACCTGGCGGTGAAGCATGGTTAGCGTCCTCACGCTGCTGATCCTCGTGATCATCGCGGCGCTGATCTTCGACTACATCAACGGCTTCCACGACGCCGCCAACGCGATCGCCACCGTCGTCTCGACCGGGGTCCTCCCGGTGCGCACCGCGGTGATCCTCGCGGGCGTGCTCAACTTCTTCGGCGCGGTCACCGGCACGGCCGTCGCCAAGACGATCGCCTCCGGCTTCGCGGACGCCAGCATCGTCACCCAGGTCGTGGTCCTCGGCACCCTGATCGGCGCCAGCATATGGAACCTCCTGACCTGGTGGTACGGGATCCCCTCGAGCTCGTCCCACGCGCTGATCGGCGGCCTCGCCGGGGCCGTCGTCGCCCACGCGGGCGTCGACGCGTTCAAGTGGAACAACCTCGTCGGCAAGGTGCTGGTCCCCCTGGTCGTGTCGCCCACGCTCGGCTTCATCGCCGCCTTCCTCTTCATGATCCTCCTCCTGTGGATCGTGCGGAGGATGCTCCCAGCGAGGGTCCAGCGCGGCTCGCGGCGGCTCCAGCTGATCTCGGCCTCGATGATGGCCTTCTCGCACGGCTCGAACGACGCCCAGAAGGTGATGGGCATCATCACCCTCGCGCTCGTCGCCTTCGTCGCCGCGGGCCACTCCGGCCTGCCCGCCTCGATGCTCCCGACCGGCGACAAGATCCCGACCTGGGTCATCCTCTCCTGCGCCCTGGCGATCGGCCTCGGCACCATGGCGGGCGGCAAGCGCATCATCAAGACCATGGGCGCGAAGATCATCCGGATCTCCCCGCTCCAGGGCTTCGCCGCCGAGACCGCCGGCACCGCCACGATCCTCACCGCCAGCTACCTCGGCGTCCCGGTCTCGACGACCCACTGCATCAGCGCCTGCATCATGGGCGTCGGCGCCAGCAAGCGGCTCTCCGCCGTCCGCTGGGGCGTCGCCGGCAACATCATCTTCGCCTGGGTGCTGACGATCCCCATGAGCGCCGCCTTCGCCTACGTCTCGGTGCTCGGCCTCAGCGCCGTCTTCGGTCCCGAGGCCTAGCCTCCGCGCCGCTCCACGCAACGACGCCGCGTCCCTCGGACGCGGCGTCTTCGCGACGCCCGCATGCGAGGTCCTTGTCATCACGTTGTGAAACAGACGCGAGAATGTCTCGGAATTGTCACAACCACGCCCCGTGCCGGTCACGCGGGCTCGATACCCTGGTCGCGGTGTCACCGACCTTCTTCTTGCTTGCATTGACCGCGTCTGCTCCCACTCCGGAGCTCACACCAGGGGCGACCCCGGCGGCCGCCCCTGCGCCCGCCCCCGGCCCTGCCGACGCCGCGGCGCCGACCCCCGCGCCTCCTGGCCCCTGGGAGCCTGCGGATCCGAACACGACGACTGCCCCTGCTCCGACCGTCGCGCCCGCACCCGCGCCGACCCCCGCGCCCGCGTCGCCTGCGCCCGCGCCGACCCCCGCGCCCGCGCCCGAGCCTGCGCCCGCGGCACACGCCCCGCACGGGCCTCCGCCCGCGGTCGGCAAGACCGACTCGACGACCAAGAACGCCGTCATCGGCGCCGAGTCCGAGGTCTCGCAGTCCAAGTACAAGATCGGCAAGGGCTGGAACGTGGCGAGTAAGGACGGCCGCTTCTCCTTCCAGATCAGGGGGCGGATCCAGTTCCGCTACGACGTCGAGCACCCGAACATGCCAGGCAAGGACATGCAGCAGTCGCTGCAGCTCCGCCGCATGCGCCTGATGATGCAGGGCGTCGTCTTCAGCCCCTTCGTGAAGTACCACCTGCAGTTCGGCTTCTCCCCGCGGGACATGCTCAACGACCTCCCGAACGAGAGCGGCAGCATCCGCCGCAACCCGCTCCGCGACGCCCGCCTGGAGTTCGACCGCCTCCGCGACTTCACCGTGTGGGTCGGCCAGTTCAAGGTCCCCTTCAGCCGCCAGCGCGTGATCTCCTCCGCGAACATGAACTTCGTGGATCGCTCGATCGTCAACGCCGAGTTCAACCTCGACCGCGACATCGGCGTGCAGGTGATGTCCAAGGACCTCGGCGGCCTCGGCAAGCTCGCCTACTACGCCGGCGTGTTCATGGGTGAGGGCCGCAACGCCTTCGAGCTCAGCGACTTCGGGATGCTCTACGTCGGCCGCCTCGAGGTGCTGCCCTTTGGCAAGTTCGAGGACTACGTCGAGGGCGACCTCGCCCGGTCGAAGAAGCCGGGGATGAGCATCGCCGCCGCGTACGCCTTCCAGGACCGGGCCCACCCCGCCCGCGGCGTGGTCGGTGACCTCCCGGCCGACCGCGGGACCACCAACTTCCACCACATGAACGCGGACATCCTGTTCAAGTGGCACGGGCTCTCGATCCAGACCGCCTTCCACCTGCGCAAGGGCTTCGCCCGCCGCAGCGGCGGCGCCCTCGACGACATGGGCAACCCCGTCCCGACCGTGGCGGCGCGGCAGGGCGCCGCCTGGTACGGCCAGGTCGGCTACGTAGTCCCGAAGATCCCGCTCGAGATCGTCGCGCGCTACGGCCTCGTCCGCAACATCTATGGCACACAGAGCAGCCTGCCGAACGCCGACGAGGCCGGCGGCGGCCTCAACTGGTACTTCGTCGGCCACGACCTCAAGCTTCAGCTCGACTACTTCCGCCTGTGGGACGAGTCGATGGGCAAGACCGCCAGCGAGGCGCTCCGCAACGGCACCGATCGCGTGCGCCTCCAGCTCCAGCTCTACTTCTAGGCCGACGCGGGCGCGGCGGCGGCGCTCCGAACTGTCCGAATTGATCGATCCGTAGCGGTGACGGCAGCCGCGGTCGCCCAAGAGCCCCGCGTGCCAGGCGCACGTGGGGCTCGGATGTTGTCTGACGTTGATGATGTAGAACAATTCATGTGTTATTCGTGAATTGTTCTTCGACCCATGATCCAGAGCCCACGGACTAGAGCTGTATGGCTGGCGACCGGACTGCTTGCTGCTGCTGGCTTCAGCCAGGAGGCCAGCGCTCGCGCGAGCGCCCCCGCCTCCCCCCTCGAGGCGCACATCAACGGCAGCCCGCCACCTTCGCCGCAACCCGCCCGACCGCAGCCCAGCGGACCTCTGCTCCCGGCGATGCTGCGCGGAGCGCTGACCGAATTCGACGAGGAGCGAGTGATACGGAGGATCCGCACGGGCGCACGTCGGCGGCCCGCGGGTGTCGCACCGCCGCCAAGCTCCCTCCTGGCGAACGCGCCTGAGCCCGACCCATGGCAGCTCGCGCCGGAGGTCGACACCGCCGAGCCCCCGCGATCTCCTGCACCCCCGACGCCCGCCCCGGAGTCGCGCCCTGAGGCGCCCGCGCCCGAAGCCGCGCCGTCGACGAACACCACGCCGACCCTCGCGCCGTCCGCGCCGCTCCCCGCGCACGAACCGATGGTGATGGCGCCGCCCCCCGCGGCCGCGCCGTCGCCCACGGCGGTCACCTCCGAGACTGACCCAACGATGGCTTGCCCCTTCGGGCGATGCTCCCCGTGGCGGCGGACCAGGCCCGGCTTGCCCTCGCTGCGCGCCCGGGTCGGCAAGGGGGTGCTGCAACTCAACATGTACGCCGACGTCGGCTACGCCTTCGGCCCGCAGCGCAAGCACCGCTACGTCGACTACATCTCGGGCGAGGAGGTCGAGGACTTCGGGCGGCGCGACTTCACCAGCTACCCGCTCTACGTCAACCAGTTCTCGCTCGCGTACGCGTACGTGCAGGGCCAGTATGAGCTGCCCGAGAAGCTGCGCGTGCGCTTCGCCTTGCACACCGGGCACATCGTCGAGTCGCTCTACTTCGAGGAGAAGAAGTCGCTGCAGCTGATCCGCGAGGCGACGCTCTACTACTACTTCATCCCGCAGCTCGCGGCCGAGGCAGGCATCTTCCCCTCGTACTACGGCGCCGAGATCGTGCTCAACAAGGAGAACATCCACGCGACGCGCGCCTACATCGCCGACTTCACCCCCGACTATGAGGCCGGCGCGCGGCTCCACATCCACTTCCGCAAGGACATGACCCTGCGCCTGATGGTCCTCAACGGCTGGCAGGAGATCCGCGACTTCAACGGCCGCAAGGGCTACGGCCTGGTATGGAGCGTCAACCGCCCAGGCAAGATCGTCGGCGACTGGAACATGTACTGGGGCAACGAGGCGCCCCCGGACGAGAAGCGACCGATCTTCCGCCACTACCAGAACCTCTACTACCGGATCTGGCTCGCGAAGCGCTGGCTGATCTTCCCGATGTTCGACCTCATCGTGCAGACGAACACGCCCGAGAGCAACACCGCCGGACCGCTTCAGCTCGTCGTCTCGCCCGCCTTCTCGCTCCGCTACGGGATCACCGACCGCGTCGGCGTGGCGCTGCGCTGGGACTACCTCTACAACAAGGCGGACATCGTCCCCGAGCTCAAGACCAACTCCCCGAACGGCTGGCAGAGCCACAGCGGCACCGCGACGCTCGAGTACTTGCCGCTGCCGCAGCTCACCTTCCGCGTCGAGGGCCGCTATGGCACCAACAAGGACGCGGTGTTCCGCAACCGGATCAACGCCATGGTGCGCGAGGACTGGTACGTGATCCTCAGCGCCGCCTTCCACATCTAGCGCCGCCCCCGCCACGTCCCGATCCCCGAGCACGCGGGGCCCGGAGCGGCGACCGCGGGGCCTCGGGCGATCCGCCCCAAGGGCGCCGCCGGGTCTCGCTGGCTCGATGCGTCGTGGGGGCACGCCCCAGTCGGGGGCGAGGGTGCGATTTCCAGGCGGACGGAGGAGCGGGCGCAGCCCCCCGCTGGAGCCGGGCCTGCCGTGGCGCGGCTGCGAGCTTGCGAGCACACGCGATCGGTGATCATCCTCTCGCCTCTGCCGGTCGGCGGGCCTCCCCGAGGGCGTAGGCTGGGGCTCATGTCGTACTCGAACCTGCGTACCCTCACCCAGACCTTCGCTACCTTCGCGGCGCTCGCGGCTTGCGGCGACGACCTGCCCGGCACGACCGAGACGACCAGCGGGACGACGACGACGACGACGACGACGACGACCTCAGGGTCGACGTCGACGACCGAGGGGACCTCGACGACCGTGAGCCCGACCGGCACCGGGACGATCGGCCAGACCGACAGCGTCGGGACGACGGAGCCGATCACAGGCACGAGCGGCACCAGCACCACCGACGCGACCACCGGCACGAGCACGACGACCGGCGACACCACCACCGGCACCACGGGCGTCGACAGCAGCTCGGGCGGCTCCTCCACCGGCGACCCCTTCTTCGGCGAGATCCCCGAGACCTGTGAGCAGGCCGAGCTCTCCCAGAGCACCGTCGGCTGCCTCTTCTACGCCATCGACATGGACTCGCACGACCTCGCCGAGACCGGTCAGTACGCGGTGGCGGTCGCCAACGTCCAGACCGCGCAGATGACCAGCGTCACCATCGAGCGCAAGCAGGGCAACGTCTGGAACGTGATCGCCGGCCCGGCCAACATCGCGCCGCTCGGCCTGCAGACCTTCAACCTCCCCGACCAGCACACCGACGACAGCCGCCTCGCGGCCGGCTTCGCCTACCGGGTCAAGTCGACGGTGCCGGTCATCGCCTACCAGTTCAACCCGGTCGACGGCGGCTCCTCGTACCTCTCCGACGCCGCGATGCTCTACCCCGTCACCGGGCTCGACTCCATCAACCACGTGATCGCGTGGACCTCGATGATGGACAACACCAACGTCTTCCAGCACAGCTACGCGAGCGCCGTCGCGGTGATGGACAACACCAAGATCAAGGTCACCCCGAGCGTCCAGACCGCCGCCGGGCAGGGCGTGCCCGCTGGTCAGCCCGGGGTCCCCTTCGAGCTCACCCTCAACGAGGGCGACGTCCTCAGCGTCGCGGTGCAGAACCTCGGCACCTCGCTCACCGGCACGATCTTCGAGAGCGCCAAGGAGACGCCCTTCATGCTCTTCGCCGGCCAGGAGTGCGCGCTGATCCCGGCCAACGTCTGCTGCTGCGACCACATGGAGGAGGAGATCAGCGGCGTGCGCCTGTGGGGGAAGAACTTCGTCGGCGCGCGCATGCCGGTCCGCAACGCCAACATGCCGGAGACCTCGCTGTGGCAGCTCTACGGCGCCGAGAACGACACCACCGTCACGCTCGTCGCCGACGCGCAGGTCACCGGCCTGCCGAAGAACCCGATCAAGCTCAACAAGGGCCAGGTCGTCGAGTTCTACGCCGGCGGCCCGACGTCCGAGCCCGGCGACTTCGAGATCACCAGCGACAAGCCGATCGGGGTCATGAACTA
>CAZMML010000099.1:0-6213 GCA_964567335.1 uncultured Nannocystis sp.
AGGCGTCGAGGATCAGGACGTCGTAGCCCTGATCGGGCTCGCGCTCGAGCGAGAGCCGGCCGTCGCCGAGGATCACCTCGGTCTTGGCGGCGGTGCGGTCGAAGTAGGTGAAGTAGGCGCGGCTGAGCGGCTCGACGTCGGGGTCGATCTCGTAGATCCGGATCGTGTCGCCGGGGCGCCCGTAGGTCAGGATCGTGCCGCTGCCGAGGCCGAGGAGCCCGATCTTGAGCGGCTCGCCGCGGGCGCGCTTGGGGTGGTGGTCGAGCGCGGTGCCGACGCCGCTCTCGGCCGCGAAGTACGAGTTGTGCCACATCTGCCGGTCGGGGTGCCGGTACTGGAAGCCGTGGTTGATCGCGCCGTGGAAGAGGATCCGGCGCTCCTGCTCCGGGTCGCCGATCAGGCGGTCAGCGACCCGCAGGACCCCGAAGAAGCCGCGCCGGATCTCGAGCGCGTCGACCGCCCGGAGCCGCGCCTCCATGCCGAGGTTGACGGCGAGGAGGACGAGCGCGCTGAGCGGGAGCAGCCAGGCGAGGCGCCAGGGGCCGGCGCCGATCCGGGCGCCGGGGTCGCGCCAGCGCGGACCGGCGGGCCCGGTCTGCACCGGGGTCGGGGCGCTCGGGCGGCGCAGGCTCCACAGCAGGGCGAAGAGGAGCATGCAGAGGACGGCGCCGATCAGCGGGCCGATGTAGCGGAAGGACTGCGGGCTCTCGGCGTCGACGCGCTGGAGCGCGTAGGCGAGGGCGGCGGCGCCGACCAGCGCGAGGCCGGCGATCGCCAGCCCGCGCAGCTCGAGCCGCTGGTCGCGGTGGAAGACGAAGAGGACCAGCGCGCTGGTGACGACGAGGCCGAGGTGGAGCTCGTAGTACTGGGAGAAGATCAGCGGGGCGATCGCGCCGACGAAGACGCCGCCGAGCGCGCCGCCGATCGAGAGCGCGAGGTAGAAGTCGGTCAGGTAGCGCGGGTCGGGCCGCAGGCGGTAGAGCTCGCCGTGGCAGACCATCGCGTAGGTGAAGATCGCGCCGCAGTAGATGAGCACCTGCAGCTCGATGCCGGCGTCGGCCCCCGCGAGCATGAGGCTGACGACGCCGGTCGTGCTCGCGACGAAGAGCGGGTAGAAGAGGACGCGCGGGTACCAGCGCTCGCTGGCGAAGCAGAGGATGAAGCTGAGGAGGTAGAGCGCGAGCGGGATGACCCAGAGGAAGGGGACGCTGGCGACGTCGATCGCCATCTGGTTGGTCAGCGCGAGCAGCATGGTCGAGGCGCAGGCGCCGAGGGCGATCCACAAGGCCCGAAGCCCCCAGGTCGGCGGGTGCGCGCCGGCGGGCGCGTCCGCCGGGGCGGGCGCCTGCGCGGGGGCGCGCGCGGCCCGGAGGGCGAGGGCCGCGCAGAGCGCCGCGAACACGGTGAACCCCCAGAACCAGGTCGAGCCCTGGGCGGCCGAGCCGAGCCGCGGCTCGACGAGGAAGGGGAAGGTGAGGAGGCCGAGGAGCGAGCCGATGTTCGAGAGGGCGTAGAGCGGGTAGGGCGAGCGACCGGGGTGCAGGCGGGAGAACCACGCCTGGAGCAGCGAGCCGGTGGCCGAGAGGGCGAAGTAGGGGAGGCCGACGCTCAGGGTGAGGACGAGCAGGATCTGCAGCAGGGGCGAGCCGGCCGGGTCGGGGCGCAGCGCGTCCGAGGGGATGATCGTGGGCGCGGCGGCCAGGACGGCGAGGGCCAGGAGGGCGACGTGGACGAGGCCCTGGCGCCGCGCGGGCCGGGTGATCAGCGCGTGCGCGTAGGCGTAGCCGCCCAGCAGCAGCACCTGGAAGAAGAGCATGCAGCAGGTCCAGACCGCCGGGGTGCCGCCGAACCAGGGGAGGATGATCTTTCCGATCAGGGGCTGGACCTGAAACAGGAGGAAGGCGCTGAGGAAGATCGTCAGGGCGAAGTGCAGCACGCGGACGCGGAGGGTATCACTGCCGCCGCGGGCTCGCGCGCGTGCGCGAGCTTACGGACGCGGACCGGCGCGCTTGTTGTAGTGTCATGGTGCCATGATCAGATCTCTGTGCGCGTACATGTGGATGGCGCTGGCCCTCGCCGGCTGCGGTGACAACAGCGGCGGGACGGCGTCGGCCTCGACGAGCTCGACCTCGGTGACGACCGCGACGCCAGGCTCGTCGAGCTCGGGCGGCGGGAGCGGCAGCAGCGGGGGCACGAGCTCCGGCGGGACGATGGGCGGATCCGAGGGGCAGACGACCGAGCCGACCACGGGCGGCATCAAGCTCGACGTCGGCGTGCCGGGGACGACGACCGACTCGGGCGGCGGCGAGCAGGGCTGCCGCAAGGTCGACTTCCTCTTCGTGATCGACAACTCGGGCTCGATGTCCGACGAGCAGCAGTCGCTGATCAGCAGCTTCCCCGGCTTCATCTCGGCGATCCAGAACACGCTCAAGGAGGCGCAGGACTACCACATCATGGTCATCGACAGCGACGCGTGGCTCTTCGCCGGCTGCGACGTGATCTGCCCGCTCTTCCTCGACACCTGCCCGCCGGCCGGGCTCGACTTCATGTGCGGGACGCCGCCGCTGGAGTGCGAGGACGTGCTCGGCGCGGGCGTGGTCCACCCGCGGGGGCTGCAGTCGAGCCAGAAGGACTGCATGTTCTCGTCGGGGGCGCGCTACATGGACCTCAGCGAGCCCGACCTCGCCTCGACCTTCGCCTGCGCGGCCAAGGTGGGCACTGGGTCGACGCTGGACCCCGAGAAGCCGATGGAGGCGATGGTGCAGGCGATCGCGCCCAAGGGCCCCGCCTTCGACTGCAACCTCGGGTTCATCCGCCCGGACGCGATCCTGGTGGTCACCTTCATCACCGACGAGGACGACAACGTCGGCGACGGCTCGTCCGGGACGCCGGCCGGCTGGAAGGCCGCGCTGGTCGCGGCCAAGAAGGGCGACGAGACCGCGCTCGTGGTGCTCGGCCTCTTCGGGGACAACGACCAGCCGAACGCGATCTGTCCGCCGCTCAACGACATGACCGGCGCCGAGCCGAGCCCGCGGCTGCGGGAGTTCGTCGAGTCCTTCGGCCCGCGCGGCTTCTCCGGGAGCATCTGCGCGGGCAGCTACGACGAGTTCTTCACCCAGGCGGTCGGGATCATCGACACCACCTGCGACGGCTTCATCCCGCCGCCGATGTGAGGCGGGCGCGCACCCTCGGCAGCGCGCGTGAGATCCGGTATGACTGGGGCATGCTGGAGCCCCGCTCGCCCCTGGCCCTCGCGCTGCTGCTCTGCGCCGCCTGCCCGCCGGACGCGGAGGTCACGACGCTGGCGACCGCGGGGACGGGCTCGTCGAGCTCGACGAGCGGGACGAGCGAGGGCAGCACCACCACGAGCGTGCCGACGACCGGGACCAGCGTCGGCACCGAGACCAGCGCGACGACGACGACGACGACGACGACCGGGAGCAGCGGCGAGACCGCGACGGGGACCACCGCGAGCTCGGGCGAGAGCTCGTCGTCCGGGCCGCCGCCGCCCTCCTGCCAGGACGGCGTCGTCAACCAGGACGAGACCGACGTCGACTGCGGCGGCTCGTGCTCGCCCTGCCTCGACGGCCAGATGTGCGTGGCGCCCGGCGACTGCGTGTCGACCCGCTGCGACGAGGGGATCTGCGTCGCCGCGGAGTGCGCCGTCGACGAGGACTGCGCGCCGCTCGCCGGCCCCTGCACCAGCGCGAGCTGCGACGTGGAGGCGAAGAAGTGCGTCCTGGAGGCGCTCCCCGACGGCCTGCCCTGCGACGACGGCGACCTGTGTACGACGATCGCGGGCTGCACCGCGGGGGTGTGCGTCGGCGGGGTGCCGCCGGACTGCTCGATGCTCGACTCGACCTGCGCCGTCGGGACCTGCGACCCGCAGGACGGCTCGTGCGTGGCGGCGCCGAAGATGGACATGGAGGGGATGCCCTGCGACGACGGCTTCGTGTGCACGCCGGCCGACGTGTGCAGCGAGGGGAAGTGCGGCCCGGGCGGGCCGGGGTACGCGTTCTTCTCCGACTTCTCGGCGGCGAACCAGGGCTGGCTGCTCGGGCCGACGTGGCAGATCGGCCCCGCCAAGGCGTCGAAGAAGGGCGGCGTCGGCGGATCGGACCCGGCGACGGATCACTCGCTCTCGGGCGACAACGGGCTCGCGGGGGTGGTGATCGGGGGCCTCTCCGAGGGCGGCCCGCAGGCGAAGTCGTGCCTGACCACGCCGCCGATCGACACGACCGTCGGCAAGGACGTGTTCGTGACCTTCTGGCGCCACCTCCACACCGACTCGTTCCCCTTCGTCGCCAACCAGATCGAGGTCTTCGACGGGGTCGACTGGATCGAGCTCGAGCTCGGGTACAACAGCCCGGTCGACGACAAGAACTGGCAGCAGTTCTTCTTCGACCTGACGGAGTTCTCCGGCGAGGCGCTGCAGGTCCGCTGGTGCTATACGCGGAGTAACGGCGCGGACTCCTTCGCCGGCTGGTCGATCGACGACGTCACGATCGGCCCCTTCGTGTGCACCCCCGAGTGAAGCCGTGGACTTCCTGACCCCGATCCGCCCGATCCGCGCGAGCCTGGTCGCCGGCCGCGGGCACTACGAGGCGCTGATCCCGGCGATCCGCGCGGCCAAGACGAGCGTGTGGATCGCCACCGCGAACCTGAAGGAGCTCCTCGTCGAGGACCCACGCGCAGGCGCCCGCACACGCGCCCGCTACCACTCGGTGCTCGAGGTGTTCTCGGCGCTCGCGGGCCGCTCGGTCGAGCTGCGGATCCTCCACGCCGCGACGCCCTCCGGCCCCTTCCGCCGCAGCTTCGACCGCCGCGCGCGGCTCTACGGCGGCGGGCTCGAGCTGCGCCAGTGCCCGCGGGTGCACCTCAAGACGGTGATCGTCGACGGCGCGCTCTGCTACCTCGGCAGCGCCAACTGGACCGGCGCGGGGATCGGCGCCAAGGGCGAGGGGCGCCGGAACTTCGAGCTCGGGCTGATCACCGACGACGAGGACGTGATCGACCAGGTGCAGGCGATGTACGCGTCGATCTGGAGCGGGCGCGCGTGTAAGCGCTGCAAGCTGCGCGAGTCGGGCTGCGAGGCGCCGCTCGACCTGCACGGCGGCTGATCGGCGCGCTCAGATCGGGGCCCCGGCGAGGAGGAAGGAGAGGAAGCGGGCGCTCCGCTTCGGGACGCGGCCCATGCCGCAGGCCGTGGCGCCGCGGTCCTCCTCGACGCCCTCGACGAACTCGCCGCAGCCGTAGCCGAGCCTCCACTCGCTGCCCGCCGGCGCCTCGCCCCGGGTGAAGCGGTCGCGGGCGGCGGCTGCGAGCGCCGCGGTCGCGGTCCGCCGGCGCTCCTCGAGCCACTGCTCGGACTCGTACTCGCGGCGCGACCGCCCCCACGCGTAGACCATGCCGGCCGCGGCGGCGGTGAGGCTGATCCGCGGCGCGGCGCCGTCGAGGGTCGTGTGCTTGAGCTCGGCGGCGACCGCGGGGGTGAGGAGGGACTCCTCGAGCTCGGCGAGGCGCTCGACCATGTCGGCGTCGACGGTCGCGCGGATCAGGATCCCGAGGCGGGTGATGCGGGCGTCGATGTCGTGCTCGTCGGGCCGGTGCTCCTTCGCCATCTCGTCGAGCTCCGGGTCCTCGAAGGCCTGGACGGTGGGCTCGGCGGGGGTGCGATCGATGAGGACCAGCCAAGGATCGCCGCGCCTGGGGAGCTCGCGGAAGCGCCGGCGGAGCTCGTTCATCGGCGCGCAGACGAGGTCGTAGAGCGCGAGCGGGGCGAGATCGGCGTCGCTCCCGTGGTTGAGCAGCTCGCCGAAGACGCGGCCGCGGCCGCGGCGCTGGTCGAAGTCCTCGGGGATCACGAGCACCAGGGTCGGCCGGCTCGAGAAGCGCATGTCGATCGCCGCGGCGGGCTTGCGCGGTGGCAGGAGCGGCAGGAGCGGGTCCAGCGCCTCCTCGTCGTGGTCCGGGCGCTCGGTGGGGGTGCAGGCGAAGGCGAGCAGGAGTCCTCCCAGGAGTTCGCGGCGCTTCATGGAGCGCTGAGACGACGCGTCGCGGGGGAAGTTCCCGCGCGGATCAGCCCGCGCGCGGGGGCCCGCGCGCAGGCGCGGGGCGGTAGAGCGTGTAGTCCTCGACGCTCGCGTGCGGGGCCCGGCTCTCGGGCGCGCCGCGGACGAAGTCGCCGAGCGGGGCGGTGCCGTGGGCGAGCCG
>CAZMML010000099.1:6223-8899 GCA_964567335.1 uncultured Nannocystis sp.
CTCGCCCCCGATCCAGCGCCGCCCCATCGCCGACGCCTGGGCGAGGGCGGTGCCCGAACCGGCGTAGCAGTCGAGGACGAGGTCGCCGGGGTCGGACGAGGCGGCGATGACCCGGGCCAGCAGCTCCGCGGGCTTCTCGGTCGGGTAGCCGGTGACGGGGATGTTCTGGTTGTGGGCGTCAGGGACGTCGGTCCAGATGTCCTGCAGCGGGACGCCCTCGCTCTGGTCGAGGTAGAGCTTGCGGCGCGGGTTGCCGGACTTCGACCAGGCGAGCTCGCCGCGGGCGTCCATCGCCTCGAGGACCGCGGGTGAGCGCTGCCAGTGCTTGCCGGGCGGCGGCGGCTTGCCGCGCCAGGGCGCGCCGGTCTCGCCGCGCCGCACGCCGGGGGCGTGGACGGGGACCTTCTTGTAGCGGCGGCCCTGCGCGTCGACGCAGGGGTACTCCTTGCGGGCGCGCGCGTCGTCCCAGGGGAGCCGCGGGCGGTTCCAGGTGTAGCGGTCGGTCTTCGTGTAGAAGAGGATGTAGTCGGCGACGTTGCCGTAGCTCCGGCGGGTGTAGTTCTTCGGGTTGCACTTCCGCCGGGTGATGCAGTTGCGGTAGCCCTCGGGCCCGAAGACCTCGTCGAGGACGACGCGCATGGGGAAGATCATGCGCTCGTCGAGGTGGAGGTAGAGCGAGCCCTCGTCCGCGAGGAGCGCGTGCAGCAGGATCAGCCGCTCGCGCAGCGCCTCGACGAACGCGGGGCCCACGAGCGCGTCGTCGTAGGCGTGCCGCTGCGCGCGCGACTCGAAGGCCGCGGCGGTGGCGAAGGGCGGATCGATGTAGACGAGCTTGACCCGCCCGCAGACCTCTGGCTCCTGGAGCAGGGCCGCGAGGACAGGCGCGTTGTCGGCGTGGTAGAGGCGGTTGGCGCCGCGCTGCAGGCCGACCGGGGCGAAGTCGCCGGGCGGGGCGGCGAGGATCTCGGCGCGGCTCCGCTTGCCCTCGTACTCGAGGCGGAGCTCGCCCGCTCGCGGGGGGCGCGGGGCGGACGAGGGGACGGGGACGGCCATGTTCAGACGTCGAGCGAGCGCCACAGGTACCACGCGGCGACGCTTCGGTAGGGCGAGAAGACCTCGCCGAGCTCGTCGAGCGCGCGGGGGGTGGGGTGCTCGTCCAGGCCGAACTCCTGGGCGTAGGCCTTGCGGACCGCGAAGTCGCCGACCGGCCACACGTCGGGGCGACCGAGGCGGAAGATCAGCAGCATCTCGACGGTCCAGCGCCCGACGCCGCGGACCTGGGTGAGGCGCTCGAGGATCGCGCCGTCGTCCATGCGCGCGAGCGCGCGGGCGTTCGGGACGGTGCCGTCGAGGGTCTTTTGGGCCAGGTCCCGGAGCGCGGCCAGCTTGGCCGCCGAGAGGCCCGCGCCGCGCAGGCTCGGATCGGGGAGGGCGAGCAGAGGCTCCGGCTCGGGGAAGCGGCCGTCCTCCCCGAGCGCGCAGACGCGGCCGAAGATGGTGTTGGCGGCGGCGCCGCCGAGCTGCTGGAAGACGATCGCACGCGCGAGCGCGACGTAGGCCGAGGTGCTGGCCTCGAGGCGCAGCGTCATCGGGCCGACGCGATCGACGAGGCGTCGCATGGCCGGCGCGGCGCGGCGGAGGTGCCTGGCCGCGTGCGCGGCGTCGTAGGGGATCGGGCGAGTGCGCGGCACGTGGGGGACGATAATGCGCGCGGGAGGCGGGCGCCAGGGGGCCCGCGGGGCGCGGCTCAGCGGGCGCCGAAGGCCCCTCGCTGCTCCTCGACGAAGTCCTCGAGGGCGCGGGGCGGGTCGCCGGTGACGCGGAGGACGTCGTCGGTAGGGGTCTCCTGCGCGCCCGCGGCGATGGCGGCCATCAGCGCGACGACCCGGTCGGAGCGCCAGCGAGGCATCCCGCTGGCCCAGGGGAGCACGAGTCGGGCGAACCAGCGCGGCGGGCAGACGTGGCGGACGCGGTGTCCGCAGCGACGCGAGATCAGGTCGGCGAGCTCGGCGAAGCTGAAGGCGCGTGGTCCGGTCAGCGTGTAGATCGCGCCGGCGTGCTGGTCCGGGCGGGTGAGGACGGCGGCGGCGAGGGCCGCGACGTCGCGGACATCGACGAAGGCGACCCGGCCGGCGCCGGTCGCGGCGATGAGGGTGCCGCGGGCGATCGCGTCGGCGAGGAGGAGGAGCGACTGCATGAAGAAGACCGGCCGCAGGAGGGTCCATTCGGCGCCGGAGGCCTGGAGCTCGCGCTCGACGCGGGCGTGCGCGACGCCGAAGCTGACCGGCGGGGTGAGCCCGGCGCTCTGGGCCGAGAGCTTGACGACGCGAGGGACGCGGCGTTGACGACAGGCGGCGAGCACGGCGCCCTCGAGGAGCTCCTGGCGCGGGTGATCGCCGCACGCGAGGAAGACGGTGTCGACGCCGTCGAGGAGAGGAGCCAGGGTGTCCGGCCGCTCGAAGTCCGCCTGTCTCCACTCTCCAGGCTCGCCGGCCGGCGGGCGCCGCGAGAGCCCGATCCAGCGCGTCCCCGCGGTGTCGAGCGCCGCCCGCAGGTGCGCTCCGACCCGACCGGTGGCTCCGCAGAGAAGCACGGGATGCCGCATCGGAGGCGAGTATAGGATGGGCCGCTCCGTCTTCGCGGCGCTCGGCCGCGCGCCGGGCGTGAGGCGGGCGT